>CAKPVL010000001.1 GCA_934193545.1 uncultured Granulicatella sp.
AACGAAGGATGGCTCGATAAAATCGCCCAATTCTTCCAATCGATTTTTGATGCCATCAAAAATCTCTTCTCACAAAACTAAAAAGAAAAAAATAAATTGAGATATAAAGAGAAACAAAGTTATTAGGAATGTATTTTATAGTTCTTAGTAACTTTGTTTATTTTTTAGAATATTTAATTATCTAGGAGCATTGACAATTGTTTTGTAATCGTTTACTATTTATGTTGAATTTATTTTTAATTGTTTTAAAATTTTCTATACTAATTTAGTGAAGTTGAAAGGTGAACTTATAATGGGGCGTTCTAAAGAGAAAATAAAACGTGGATGGTTAAACAAAATATTTCTAACAGAGATTCCGCTTCTTATAATATATATTTTTGTATTTGCTGGATTCTTATTTTATAACCATGTCTATAATCAAGGTGTTAATGACGAAAGAGCTAGAGCAGAAAAAATAGCAATGGAAGAAGCGGCTAAAGCGAGACCAACATTATCTGTTTCTTTCATTGAGAAAGTTCAACAGGTTGTATTTTTAAATGTAGGAATAAAAGATATTGTTCCGGTTAGAGAAGCTTCAAAAATATTAGGGTTTGAAATTCCATTTACTGAAAAAAGAAAACTAGTTATTTTGAATTATGAAGCAAAATTTGGGATTAAATCACCAGTTACTGTAGAAACTCCAGATGAAAATACAGTAATTATTAAGGTGCCTGAATTCTCGGTGATTGGTTTTAATTTTTCAGAAGAAAATCCTTATGAATTATATTCAAGCGATGCGGAATTGCTAAGTTTATTTACTACGGATATTGATACTGGGAAAGTAGTAACTGACCAAATGTCTTCTGAATTTGAGAATAGATATTTAGAAAGATATACAGAGTTAATAAAAGAGTCTGCAACAAATTATTATGAAAATCTTATAAGAACGCTTAAACCGGATGTACAAGTTCAAGTTGAATTTTCAAATTAAAAAATAACCCTGACCATCGCTGGTCAGGGTTTTCTCTTTGTATTTTAGAATAAGATTAATAGTAAGCTAATTGTGATAATCAGTTGTACGACTAAACCAATGAGTGATAAGTAAATTGGATCGATTGTTGATTCAGTGGCGCTCTTAAACATCGAAGACGTAAATGTCACGATGTAGAGTAGGATGTGCGCGAAGAATACAATCAAGATTCCAACGAATAACCAAACTGGACTGATAAATGTCATCACTGTCGCAACGGCTAGTAACACAATCGCTAAAACGTTCATTCCTTCGTATTGTGTCAACCAGTAGTTAAACACGTGTTGACGTTTTTGGAAGACATGTTTCAATCCATACGATACGCTTGGAAATCCAAGGTAGAACACCGCGTAGAAGAGGATGAAGCGAATGAACATCCAAATATAGTTTGGTGTGCTTGTTAAGCTTGGTAAGATTGAAATATCTGCGAATAATTGGTATTGACCAATGAGTGAATGAATCAAGTGAGTTGTCACGAATGCTGACATCACTGTCGCCAAAATAATCAATGCATATCCATAAGTACGGCTATATTGACGCTTACGTGAGTAGTGATTTGTCGGTTGGACTAAACGTTCTCCAAAGAAAGTGAAGAAGCGTTTGAATTTATTCCATGCACCAGCATAGGCTAGACGGTTATTCTTCACACGGTTTTCTTGTGAGCTACGGTTATTGTCTTCTTCTGGAATACTTGTTTCTACTTTCGTTGTGAACGATGGAGTAGGTTCGTTATTTTCGTCTAAAAGGTCTGTTTGAACGCCTTCGTTTGGTTCAATTGACACCGGTTGTGATAGTTCGTCTTGAACTGTTCCACAGTAAGGGCAGAGTGTTTCTTGTTCGTCAATCATCTCATGACAGAATGGACATTGTTTCATGAATCTTCCTCTTTCTATGTCTAATAATAAATTTCATTGCTATTGTATCATAATTTCACTATAAAAAAAGACTAGGAACTCCTAGTCTTAGCGTGGCATCTTTTCAGATGAGTAGGTCGTGTTCACATCACGAACTACAAACAGCTACATCCGGTAGTGTGCCTAAGCACGCCTGTTCCACATAACTCGCAGTCTCTTATGTACTGCGTGTCGCCTCATCGCATAGAATACATTATAGCAGAGGGAGTGTGGAATGTCATGTATGAACTATTTTTCGCGAATCACTTCGATTTTATATCCATCTAAGTCTTTTACGAAGTAGTAGTTTGCAGGATGTCCTGGTAAACCTTTTAATTCTGTAACGTCATAGCCTTTCGCAACGTGTTCAGCGTGAAGAGCTTCTAAGTCTTTAGCGCTGATAGCGATATGACCATATCCGTCGCCGATTTCGTAAGGGCCGTGGCCGTAGTTATATGTTAATTCTAATTCGTAATCATCACCTTCGAATGCTAAGTAAACGATAGTGAATTTGTGTTCTGGGAAGTCTTTTCTGTGAGTTTCTTTAAAACCAAATGCTTCTTCGTAGAAACGAATACTTTCTTCTAGATTTTGAACACGGACACAAGTATGCAACATTTTTGACATGATGTGACCTCCTTTAATTATTTTCCTTAATCCTAACAAACTCTACAAATAAATACAAGTTTTCGAGACTGTTTTTGTTTCGCGGACAAATGTATTCGATTAGTGGAAATGTGTTGCGTTCTTTTCATTAATTTGGTAGTCTAGTACCATTGAAAAAATAAGGAAGTGTCATATGAAAGTAATCAAATTTGGTGGAAGCTCTTTAGCAAATGCCACTCAATTAAGAAAGGTCTTTAATATCGTAAAATCTGATGAAAAACGTAAAATCGTGGTGGTTTCAGCCCCAGGAAAACGCACATCAGACGATGAAAAAGTAACAGACCTTCTCATCCAATTAGCAACTTCTCATATTGAAGGGAATTATGATGAAGAAGTCTTAAAGAAAATCTTAGTCCGTTATAAAGAAATTTGTGATGAATTAGAATTAAAACCAGAAGTATTTGAACTCGTTCGTGTTCATTTTAAAAACTTAAAAGAAAGAAACGACTTAGCTCCGGACTATTTAATGGATGCGTATAAAGCAAGCGGGGAAGACTTAAATGCTCGCCTTATTGCGTCATACTTCAACCAAGAAGGTCTTGCGGCTAAATATGTAGGACCACGCGAAGCCAAACTATGGGTGAGCGACACTCCAGGAGAAGCACGTGTCTTAGAAGAAAGCTACCATGAATTAGAGTATCTACAATTAACAAATGAAGTGATTGTATTCCCAGGATTCTACGGTGTGACAAAAGAAGGGAATGTGGTGACATTCTCACGTGGTGGATCTGATATTACAGGTTCGATTTTAGCTAATGCCGTCAACGCAGAAGAGTACGAGAACTTCACAGACGTGGATGCGATTTATGTAGCGAGTCCAAAAATCGTGCATAAACCACTGGCTATCGATGTGTTATCTTATACAGAAATGCGTGAGTTATCATATGCAGGATTCTCAGTATTCCACACAGAAGCGCTTCTCCCTTCAATCAAAAAAGGAATTCCAGTGCACGTGTGCAACACGAATAACCCTGAAGCAAGCGGAACTTACATTATGAAAGGGAAGGTGACTTCTCCAAATGTTATCTCAGGGATTGCGAGCTCACCAGGTTTCGTAAGTATTTACGTGAAGAAATACTTGATGAACCATGAGATTGGTTTCCTTCGTAAAGTATTGACGATTTTCGAAGAAGAAGGCATTTCCATCGAACATATTCCAACAGGGATTGATGATGCGACAATTATTATCCGTGGGGAAGACGCAACTGACGAACAACTCGACGGTATTGTGGAACGATTCTATGCAGAATTAGATGTAGATGAAGCAAGCTTCACGCGTGGCCTCTGCCTGATCATGTTAGTAGGGGAAGGGATGGTCAACATGGTCGGTACAACGGCTCGTGTGGCTTCAACTCTTGCTCGTACACAAATCAATATCGAGTTGTATAACCAAGGGGTATCTGAGGTTTCAATGATGTTTGGTATTTTAGACCAATACGAAAAGAAAGCCATCCGTGCGTTATATGATGAGTTCTTCGGTGAAACGAAAGAATATCAAGTGGTGGAATAATTTTCCACGCAAATTAAAATTAAAATAGTAACGGTTGTATTTCACCGATAGGAAGAGTAGAATATCGATATATTCTGCTCTTTTTATTTTAGTGCGGTATTTTTAAATAGAATAGGAGGGACGAAGATGATTCGTTTCTTATTTAAAGATTCCATTCCAAAACGAATTGCTTCCAGTTTTGCGATTGTGATTTTGGTGGGATCATTCTTACTCAATTTGCCGATTTCACAACTAGCGACGTCAAAGGCTTCGTATTTTGACCACTTGTTTACAACCGTATCGATGGTGTGTGTAACAGGACTTTCGACGCAACCAGTGGCCGAGACGTACAATACATTTGGACAAGTGATTTGTATGTTTTTAATGCAAATCGGGGGCTTAGGGTTGATGAGTATTATTGCCTTTTTCCTCTATGATTCTGGGAAAAAGATGTCACTCGTTGATAAATTAGCCTTGCAAGATAGCTTGAATCGTGAGGATGGTCAAGATTTTAAAAAGTATTTAACAACGATTTTTAAATATACCTTCTTTATCGAATTCATTGCGGCAGTTATTTTATCGTTCCGCTTCGTTCCAGAACTTGGAACAGGAAAAGGAATTTTTACAGCCTTCTTCTTTGCGGTTTCTGCCTTTTGTAATGCGGGATTTGATAACTTAGGCTCTAATAGTTTGATTAACTATGCGACAGATCCATTTTTAACATTAGTAGTTGCAGCTCTTATCATTCTTGGGGGAATCGGGTTCTCCGTTTGGTTTGATTTCAAACGAAGCTACCGTGAAATGCGAAAATCAACCAAGAGTAAAAAGCGTAAATCATTTTACAGAAGATTGCAGTATCATACGAAGATTGTTCTTTGGTTGACGGGGATTATTTTACTTGGTGGAACGGTATTGACCTTGCTAACTGAATGGAATAACCCAAATACGATTGCGAATCTTTCTTTCTTTGATAAGGTGCTCGTAAGTTTCTTCCAAACGGTAACGATGAGAACAGCTGGATTTGCGACGATTGATTATACGACCGCTCATCCAACAAGCCTGCTGCTTTATTGTATTCAAATGCTTATCGGAGGTTCTCCTGGTGGGACTGCCGGTGGGGTGAAGACGACGACCTTCTTAGTGGTTCTCTTATTCATTCGCTCAGAAGTGTATGATGAGAAAATGATTCAATTTAGAAACCACCGCATTTCGCAAGACATGGCCAGAAAAGCCTTAACGATTTTTATTGTATTTACAACGCTTATTTTAACGAGTGTATTCTTACTCAGTTTGACAGATCCAGATGCACCACTTCTATATACTTTATTTGAAACCATTTCAGCGGTATGTACGGTAGGGGTGACGGCGAATTTAACACCAACCTTATCTTTCCTTGGAAAAATAGTGATTATGTTGTTGATGTTTATTGGCCGTATCGGACCGTTAACCGTTCTGTTAAGTTTTTCAAACCGAAAGAACAAAGCGCTCGACATGAAGTATGCGAAAGCACCATTATTAATTGGATAGAAAGTAGGAATTGTGATGAGAAAAACAGTTGGTATTTTAGGACTAGGTGTGTTTGGGATGACGATTGCCAAACAGCTTAGTGAATATGATTGCGACATTATTGCCGTTGACCGTGATGAAGTTAACGTGAACCGTATCGAACCACTTGTTACAAAAGCCGTGATTGCCGATGTGACAGACGAAGATGTCTTAAAAGAAATCGGAATTGGCGACTGCGATACAGTAGTGGTGGCTACAGGTTCAAGTTTAGAAGCAAGTATTCTAGCAGTGATGCATTGTACGAAACTGGGTGTTCCAGAAATTATCGCTAAAGCTAAGAGTCGTACGACAACCGAAATCTTAACGAAGATGGGTGCGCAACGTGTCGTGAACCCAGAAAAAGAAACAGGGATTCGTCTTGTGAAGAACATTCTTCACCATAAATTAGCGGAAGTGATTGCACTCGATGGTAATATTTCACTTGTTGAATTTTATCCACCAAAATCATGGGTTGGCAAACAACTTAGTGATTTAGACTTACGTAAAGATTATGATTTAAACTTAATCGGATATCGTGAAGGAAAGGATGAATCTTTAAATACAAAAGTGTTTGGGGATTTCCTTATTCGTGAAGATGTCGTTCTTGTAGCGATTATCGGCACTGATAGCTTAGATAAAGCGACATTCCTTGAAGACTAATCAAAGAGACCAGATGAATCAAAAGCGGTTCATTTGGTCTCTTTTTTGTGGAAAAATGGGTTTAAACCCTTTCAAAAGCATCCATTTCATAGTACACTAGGACTATCAACTTTTTAGAAAGTAGGGATTATAATGGCCAATAAAAAACCATTAAGACGTGAAGAAGTTCCAGTAGAATTAACTTGGGACCTTTCCGCAATTTACGAATCTAACGAAGGATTTGAAAAGGATTTAGAATTTGTTAAATCACAAATTCCAGCAGTAGCCGCTGCAAAAGATACAGCACTTAAAGACGGGGAATCATTATTAGCATTCTTAAATCTTTTAAACGTAGTAGACGATAAGATTGAAACAGCTTATGTTTACTCACATTTAAAAGCAGACCAAGATACTTCAAATAACGAAAACCAAGTCTTAAATCAACGTGCGTTCTCAACATACATCGAATTCTCAGGAGCTTCAGCATGGTTTGCCCCAGCAATTTTAGCATTATCTGATGAAGAGTTCGAAGAGTATTTCAAACAAGAACCAGGACTAGAAGACTTCCGTGTCTTATTAGAAACAGCGCGTATTAAAAAAGGTCACGTGCTTTCAGATAAAGAAGAAGCTTTATTATCAAAAGCTAGTGAAGTATTCCAAGGCGCAAGCAAAACTTTCAACTTATTAAACAACGCTGACATCAAGTTTGACGAAATCACAACTGAAGATGGCGAAAAAGTTGAATTGACAAACGGAAACTACTCAGTATATATCGAGTCTAAAAACCAAGATGTTCGTAAGGAAGCATTCGAAACATTATACAAACCTTACATCAACTTGAAAAATACATTCGCAAGCACACTTGGTACAGAAGTGAAAGGTCATAACTTCAGCGCTTTAGTTCATAACTATGACTCAGCTCGCCAAGCAGCACTTGCTTCAAACCAAGTTCCTGAAGAAGTGTACGATGCTTTAGTAGAAGTGGTAAACGAAAAATTACCATTATTACACCGTTACACTGCATTACAACAAAAAGCACTAGGCTTAGATGAATTGCATATGTATGATTTATACGTACCAATTACAGGAGACGCTCCAATTAAATACAACTACCAAGAAGCTTCTCTAGCAAGTGTGGAAGCCTTGAAACCTCTTGGGGAAGAATACCACGAAATCATGAAAAAAGCATACGCAGATCGTTGGATCGACGTTGCTGAAAACATCGGTAAACGCAGTGGTGGATATTCAAGTGGAGCATACTCAACTGCACCATACATCCTATTGAACTGGCATGATGAATTATCAAACTTCTTCACATTAGTTCACGAGTTAGGACACAGTGCACACAGCTACTTCACTCGTAACACTCAACCAAAACAATACGGAGATTACTCAATCTTCTTAGCAGAAATTGCTTCTACAACAAACGAAAACATCTTAACAGATTACTTGTTGAAGAAACATACTGATAAAGAAGCGCAAAAATACATCTTAAACAACTATTTACACCGCTTCAAATCAACAATTTTCCGTCAAACACAATTTGCGGAATTCGAACATAAGATTCACTTAATGGACCAAGAAGGCCAACCATTAACACAAGAATCAATCGCAAAAGCTTATAGCGAAATTAACGCGAAATACTATGCAAATGTCATCCAAGATGAACAAATCGCATACGAATGGGCACGTATCCCTCACTTCTACATGAACTACTACGTATTCCAATACGCAACTGGTATGGCTGCAGCGACTGCTTTATCAGATAAAATCTTACATGGTACTCCAGAAGATTTAGAAGCTTACTTAAACTACTTACGTGCAGGACGCAGCGACGCTCCAATCGAAGTAATGAAAAAAGCTGGCGTAGACATGACGAAGAAAGACTACTTATACGACGCATTCGACGTATTCGAAAAACGCTTAGCACAATTAGAAGCGCTAATGGAAGACTAGGATGGCAGAAAGACAGAAGACAAGAAAAACCTCACAGTGTGAGGTTTTTCTGCTTCGTAGTCTTTCGCCCGCATAGTTTATTAGACTTTCTTGAATCACGAGTGATGAAAAGAAAGTCAATAAACCACTGCGTGATACGAGACCGAGTTAACTAAACAAAAGGAAACGAGCTCACACTGTGAGCTCGTTTTCCTTTTATAAACAAAGAAAACTCCTCCATCTGGAGGAGTTCATTTCGTTTAACGATTCATATTCACGACTTTAGCTAAGTTATGGCGCGAGCGAACTTCTACAAGTCGTTTGACTTCTGGGCATTCAGGAAGAGGCTCACCATTACAAATTTCACTAATGGTATCCGCCGTAATACTGTTGGCTAGTAAGATTCCATAAGAATGATTTGAATTATCGAAGATGACAAGAGAAGGAGTGTGCGTTACATTCATCTCTTGAGCGATTTGTAAGTCGCGGTCGTACGCTGTTTTCACAGCAGGACTGGCTTTATCTTCGTAAAACATTTTCTTATCAATCTCAATATTATCTAAAATTTCATCTAATAACTCTTTGCTGTAGTTACGATTGTGATGATGAATTTGGTGTTGCAATTCAAATAAGAATTGACGACCTGGACGTTTTCCTTGTAAGAGGGCAGCTTTATAAGAAAGAGCCGCATCATAAATTCTAGTATAGATTTCGTTTCTTAAATCTAAATCCGTTTCATCTAACTTTTGGTTTTTCATATATTGATCAACCGTTTGTAAATTATGAAACGTTACGAATTGGTAATGTACTTTAAAATCAGAATTACGAACAAATTTTAATAGTTCATTTTCACAGCGATAACAATATGATCCCAATGGATTCACGAATAAATATAATTCGAAAATCTTTTCGTGTGAAGTGCGTTCTGATAGATTCTTTGTGTTTGAAGTACTCAAAATCCTACACCCCTGTTCCCTAACTAACTTTGTAACATCATTGTAACATAGTTTGTTGAAATGTCAGAATAATTTGCACAACGAGTGACGTTTGTACTCATTTCGTGGACAGTGCTCGTTTAATTTTGCTTTCTGCTTGGCGTCTCTCGATATTATATTTGGCTAGAATACCTAAGAATACTGGTTCGCCGAGCTCGAGACTACAAACTTCCATTTCCATCTCAAAGTCGACGTTGCCGTTATAGTGACTCTCGTCTAGAACAAGCCATTCATTTTCGGAGAGGGCGCCTTCTAAGCGATGCGTTGTAAGAAGGGCCGTTTGATTCACAGTTTGAATTGTAATGCCTTTATCTTCCAATGCTTTCTGAAGCGAAGTTGGCAGCGTGAATTGTTTGTCATGATTATACGCATTCAGAATGTCTACGGGAAGGACTTCGGTATATTCAAGCACCTCTAAGCTACTTTGAGGAATCTTTAGCGTGATTTTGCCGGTTTCTTTTACTTCGACGATACGAATGCGAAGCGCCATTTTATGTTCTTGGAGGAGACCTTCATAGTCGTAGTAGCTATTGGTCTGCGTAACGTCTTTTGTAAAGACTTCTTTATAGTCGTTTACGAGTGCGTCGTATTGTTCTTTTGTCAGTAAGTTTTTAAACTCTTTTTCGATTTCTGGCATAACCGTTCCTCCTTTAGTGTTCTATTGTAGCTCATTTTATTACAGATTTGAAAAAAATCGCCTTAAAATGTCATGATTCCTTATAAAATATGGTATGATAGAGAACGGAAATGAAAAAAAGTAGGTGAAAATATGGAAACATGGGAAACACCCCTAGTAGAAGACTGGGAAGCCTTTCTAGCTCCGTATTATCAAGCAATAGAGGAATTAAAAATTAAATTAAAGGGAATTAGACGCCAGTATCGTCAGGAAGGAAAGCATGCACCGATTGAATTTATCACGGGCCGTGTGAAAACTCCAGAGAGTATTGTAGAAAAGATGCAAGTTCGTAATATTCCTAGAGAAGAATTCCTTGAAGGAGTACAAGATATTGCAGGGCTTCGCATTATGTGTCAGTTCGTCGATGATATTTATGAAGTGGTTCGCTTGATTCGTCAGCGTAATGACTTTGATATCGTGATCGAACGTGACTATATTCAAAATAAAAAAGCGAGTGGCTATCGTTCGTACCATATCGTGTTGGAATATCCAGTGCAACGAATCGAAGGGGAAACAAAGATTCTAGTGGAAATTCAAATTCGTACGCTAGCGATGAATTTCTGGGCAACGATTGAACACTCATTGAACTATAAATATAAAGGGGAATTCCCTGATACGATTCATGAGCGTTTGGAACGTGCAGCAGAAGCGGCGTTCTTGCTTGATGAAGAGATGTCTCAAATACGAGAAGAAATTCAAGAAGCGCAATATATTTTTGCAATTAATAAGGAAAATCAGCGTAAACGTAAGAAACGGAGGGACTCATGATGAAAGTCGGTTTATACGGAAATCAAACAGAAAAAACAAAAGAAGTCATGAATACCTTCGACCGCTTATGCCAAGAAGGCTGTTTTGTGCGCGATGACCAGCATCCGGATGTGGTGATTACAGTTGGCGGAGACGGAACGCTTTTAGGTGCCTTTCACCGTTACCGCAATCAACTAGACAGCATTCGTTTTGTGGCAATCCATACTGGCCACTTAGGATTTTACACGGATTGGCGTAACTTCGAAGTGGATCAATTAATCGAGTCACTCAAACAAGACAAAGGTGAGCGTGTGAGCTATCCATTGCTCGATGTCAATGTGAAGTTTAAGAGCGGAGATGTTGTTCGCTATGCAGCCTTGAATGAGGCGACATTGCGTAAAGTAAATGGCACGCTTTTATGCGAAGTGTATATCAATGGCGAGTTGTTCGAAAACTTCCGTGGAGATGGGCTTTGTGTGGCGACGCCAACAGGTTCAACAGGCTTAAGCAAATCTCTAGGGGGAGCCGTTGTTCATCCGCGTGCAGAAGTGATGCAGATGACAGAGATGGCATCGATTAACAATCGTGTGTATCGTACACTTAGTTCGCCAATGATTTTTGCAAAAGATAATGTATTAACACTACGCCCTGAAAGTAAAGAGGGCATGGTGATGGCCATTGACCATTTAACGTATGATGCTAATGAGATTGAAGAAATTCAATTGCAGATAAGTGGGGAGCGCATTTCATTTGCGGCGTACCGTCATACACCATTCTGGGATCGTGTGGAAGATGCGTTTATCGGTTCGCGTGAAGTGAATTGTCGTGGAAATGAGGAAGTCCGTTGATTTTAACGTGGAATTACCCATACGAGTATCCGATGATGATGCGGTCCTTCTTGCAAGAAGTGGGGATTTCAAGAACCTTTCTTGCCCATGTAAAAACGCATGGAGACCTGCTTATAAATGGGCGTCATGAGATTGTGTTAAAGACTTTGCAGCCTGGCGATGTTCTAACGATGGTGATTCCACCGTCTGGAGAACATGAGACCGTGATTCCAAGTGAAGTGCCGATTGATATTTTGTATGAAGATGATTATATACTCATTATTAATAAACCGGTTGGCACGGCTTCGATTCCGTCGAAATTGCATCCGGACCACTCCATGGCCAATCGCGTCAAAGGGTATTATAAGCGTCGTGGCTATGCAGACCAAATTACTCATGTGGTGACCAGGCTTGACCGTGATACTACGGGAGTGATGATGTTTGCCAAACACCGCGTTGTACATGCATGGATGGACCAAGCCTTACGAGATAAGACGATTCAGAAGAAGTATTTAGCGATTGTGCATGACACAGCCGCACTTGAAGAACATGGCATGATTGATGCACCGATTGGTCGGCATGTTGGGTCGATCATTAATCGTTGTGTATCAGAAGATGGGAAACCATCGCTAACTGAATATTGGAAGAAAGAAACGCTTGTTGGAGCGGACCTTGTCGAGATTTTATTACATACTGGGCGCACGCATCAGATTCGTGTTCATTTCTCATGGCTAGGGGCACCGCTTGTGGGAGATGATCTATATGGTGGGGTAAAAGACGAGATTTTAGACCGTCAAGCCTTGCATTGTCACTCGCTCACGTTTATTCATCCAATGACGAAAAAAGAAATTACCGTTGTGGCGCCACTGCCCGAAGATATGGACGAGTGGATTAAAGCCCACAAAGCATAAAGAGAGGAGAATCACCATTGAGCGAAATCGTATATGAATTTGAAGATATTTTAGAGCAAATTCAACACACCTTGGCAACGGAAGATAAGCAACAATTCCGTGAGATTTTCTTTGAGAATCATACGTACGACCAAGCGCAAATTTATTTAAGTTTAACGTTGGAAGAACGTAAATTAGCCTACCAATTTCTGACTCCTGAAGAAATGGCAATGGTGTTCGAACTATTAGAAGAAGACGTAGAAGACGTTGAAAAGTATTTAAGCGAGATGGATGAAGCCTATGTCTCACGAATGATTGCGGAAATGTATTCCGATAACGCGGTAGACGTGTTGAAGCAAGTAGGGGAAGAAAATGTCCGCACTTACTTACGCTTGATGCCACATAAAACGGCGAGTGAGCTCCGTCAATTATTAAACTACGATGATGATACTGCAGGGGCGATGATGACGACTGAATTTATCGCAGTGCGTGAATCAGATACCTTAAAAACAGCGATGGCAACAGTAAAACGTTTCGCCGAAGACGCTGAAACAATCTACTATGTGTATGTCACTGACGATGAAAATCATTTAACAGGGATTCTTACGTTGAAAGACTTAATCGTGAAACCAGACGAAAAACTCGTCAAGGATATCATGATTGACCGTGTCGTAACCGTGCACGTGAATGATGCGCAAGAAGAAGTAGCCCAAACGATTAAAGACTATGACTTCCTTGCCATTCCTGTAGTCGATGATACGAATACGTTAGTTGGGATTATTACCGTCGATGATGCGTTAGACGTTATCGAAGAAGAAGCGACAAGCGATTACTCAGGTCTTGCCGGGGTAAACGTTGATGAAGCGCACCAAGGCGTGTGGGCAGGGATTGTCAACCGTTTGCCAGGAATTATGACACTTCTCATTATGGGAACTGTGACGGCATTCCTTTTCAGACAATATGAACCTCTGATTCAACAGGCAAGTATTTTTGCCATCTTTATTACGTTAATTACTGGTACTGCCGGAAATACCGGTACGCAATCTCTTGCGGTAGCGATTCGTAAAATCGGTCTTCATGAGGAAGAACAATCTTTCTGGAAAGTACTCGTGCAAGAGGGGACAACCGGTCTTGGTATCGGATTGATTTCTGGGGTAGTTGTGTTTGGAATTGTGAGTCTATGGCTCGGGAATATTGTTCTAGGTGGGATTATCGGATTTGCGATGTTCGCTTCGATTTTCGTAGCGGCATTAACAGGGACATGTATTCCATTTGCGTTGGAGAAATTCAATTTTGATCCATCCATTGCCAGTGGACCATTTATTACAACCGTCAACGACTTAACATCAGTTTTGGTTTACTTCACGATTGTGAGCCAATTTATTTCAGTCTATTTAGCAAAATAAAAAACGATAAGGTGTATAGACAATTTTGTCTGTATCCTTATCGTTTTTTATTAAGGGCTCTTCGCAGTGGTTTATTGACATTCTTTTCATCACTCGTGATTCAAGAATGTCTAATAAACTGTGCGGGCGAAAGACTACGAAGCAGAATGACTTCACACTGTGAACTCATTCTTAGCTTCTGTCTTTCTGCCTCACATCCTGTGTTAAGCATTCGCTTTTAATTCTGGAAGTTGGAAATAATCTTGTAGGTATTTCGCCAATCCATTTTCGTCGTTCGTGAATGGAGTAATCGCATTTGCGATATTTTTCAATTCATCAATTCCATTTTTCATGGCAACACCATGTCCAGCGTATTCAATCATTTCCATATCATTATCTTCGTCACCAAAGGCAAGAATGTTTTCTTGTTTAATACCGTAGTAACGTGATAAGTGCTCAAGAGCTTTAGCCTTATGAATGCCAGGTGAAATCACTTCTAAACATGGGAAGCTGCCGCCCCAAGTACGGATTTCGATGTCGTTATCATAGCGGTCTAAGATTTTTGATTTAATCTCTGGCTGTTTATCAACATCCGAGAAGAGAGCAACAGCAGTCGGTTGTTCTTTGAGTTTTGTATTTTTATCAATCACGATTGGCTTTTGGTCCTTTGGATAATATGGGCACTCCGGAAGTTCTTCCATATCTGAATACACAAGCTCTGTTCCTTCTACCATTAAGTAATCGACAGGTAGCGTTTTGTTAAAGGCTACTAAGTCCAGTACAAATTCTGAATCGAGAGTAATGTGGTATTTTCCATCCCATTCAGGCATTCCTGGAATATGGCAGAGGGCACCGTTAAAGTTTGCGATTGGGCCACCGAGGTTTAGCTGGTCGTAATATTGTTTTGAATTACGGTAAGGGCGACCAGTGACAATGGCTACTTCATGGCCTAAGTTTTTCACGGCATGAAGCGTTTCGATTGTTTCTTGTGTCAGTTCCGAGTTGTTATTTAATGTTGTTCCATCAAGGTCGATGGCAATGAGTTTCTTTTCCATTCTTTCTCCTTTCAAAGTGGTTTTCTAAAAGCGGAAACTTGTTTTCAAAGTTTCCATCAAGTACAATATCTGTATAAGTTTACCATATTTTTTATTAAATAAGAAAGAGGAAGTTATGATTCAAATTGATTATCGTGAAGTAAATGGAATTCCATACGCTGAAGTTGTGGATGCATCGTTGAAAGACCAAGTGCTTCCCATCGTTGTGTTTTATCATGGTTGGACAGGAAGTAAAGACCGTGTCGTAACGATTGGAGTAGAGCTAGCAAAACGCGGTATGCGTGCTGTTTTACCAGACCAACACTTACACGGAGACCGTGGTGTGCGCTTGATTGGTGGCGAAATTTGGGAAATTGTAGCCAATAACATTAAAGAACTTCCTATTTTAAAAGAAGAATTCAGAAGTCGTGGGCTATTAGATGAAACGAAATTTGGCGTATCTGGTTTGAGCATGGGTGGTATTTCAACATATGCCTTATTCAATCAATATCCAGATATTACAGCAGCGGCGAGTTTAATGGGAAATGCGGATCCTGCTCGTTTTGCGAAATGGACCATCTCATCTGTCTGGATGACAGGGGCAACACAGGAGCAATGTGAAGCATTAGAGGCAGAAATTGAAAAGAATAAAGCTTTCTTAGATGCAATGGCGCTTGCTAAACATCCAGAACATATTAATAGTCGTCCATTATTCTTATGGCATGGAACAGCGGATGATAAAGTGCCGTATGAATTGAATAAAGAATTTTATGAAACCATTAAAGATGAACCATATGCGAAAAATGTAGAGTGGCATGAAACACTAGGTCAAGGGCATATTGTGCCACATCAAGTGTTTGAAGATGTTGCTGACTTTTTCCAAAAAGTATTTCAATAGGAGAGTAGAAGATGACAGAAGAAAATAAAAATGCTGCAGAAGTAATGCAAGAGAAAATCTTAGAGGCTTTGGAGACAGTGATTGACCCAGAGCTTGGTATTGATATCGTCAATCTTGGACTTATTTACCGAGTGGACTTAAATGAAGAAGGGCATTGCCAAGTGGATATGACTTTGACGACAATGGGATGTCCGCTAGCAGATATTATTACAGATGAAATTCATCGTGCTTTAGCTGAGATTGAAGAAGTGAAGACGATCGATGTGAAACTCGTTTGGTATCCAGCATGGAGTCCAGATAGAATGTCACGCTATGCAAGAATTGCTTTAGGTATTAGATAAGGAAAAATCCCCACAGATGTGGGGATTTTTTGGTGCGATAAAATAAATTCTGTCAGATAAATACGTATAGTGAAATTATCATATATGATAATTTTCATGGTGCATTCAAGGGGATGTGCTTTGACTTAGACGCAGTGGTTTAAGTGGGGCTCACATCGCGCAGTGACTCACATCCTCGAAGTTGAACTCGACCTCGTATCATCAGTGAAGTTGAACTCGGTCTCGTATCGCGCAGTGACTCACATCCTCGAAGTTGAACTCGACCTCACAGAAATGGCGTGCGTTTCCCCAAACGTACGCACGACTCGTACCGAGTCCTTTGCGTCGTTCGGGTCCAACGTTCCATTTCTGAGCGTTCGGTCTCGTATCCTGTTTAATCTTCCCCCGGTCGCATTGGTCTCTTATACTTACTCTTAGATTCTTGTCGGATGATGGTGTGTGGGGATTTGCGGCCCTTGTTTGAATTTCTGAAGAGCATTTGCATTTTTTCGTCGTCGAAGAGTTCAAGGTTTTGATCGACGAAGTGACTTGCATCAGCTTTCCAATCTGAATGATAGTAATTGAATAATTCGGCCATGGCGACATTTCTGTCGGTGGCGCTCCCTTTAAATTCAGGGTCTGTTACATCTGTTAAGTATTGTTGCATTTTTGCAATTCTATTTTTATCAAAATCTGCCATAACATTCGCCTCTTTTCAGTCCTATTTTAGCATAGAAGACGTTTTCTTAAAAGAAATTTTTCAAAACTACTGTTCATTTTCACAGGAATGTTTTATACTATTCATTGCTATTTTTTTGAAGAGGAGGGTGTCTGATGGCAAAAGATATGACAAGTGGAAAACCGTTGAAATTGATTTGGAATTTTACAATCCCATTGTTAATAGGGAACTTGTTCCAGCAATTATATAATATGGCCGATACCTTTATTGTGGGTCGTACAATTGGTGTGCATGCGCTAGCCGCGGTTGGTTCTACAGGAAGTATTGTGTTTCTAATTATCGGGTTTGCAACAGGGTTAACAGCAGGTCTTGCCATTCCATTAGCGCAACGGTTTGGCGCCAAGGATTACAAGGGCGTGAAGCATAGTTTTTATGTTTCTATTTTAATTTCCATTGCTACGGCTATTGTGTTAACCGCGCTGAGTATGATTTTCTGTCGTCAGATTCTAGAAATCATGCAGACACCATCCGAGATTATTGATGGGGCTTATGATTATTTAATCGTTATTTTCGGTGGGATTTTCTCGTCGATGGCCTATAATCTACTATCCAATATTTTCCGTTCTATCGGGGATGCAAAAACACCATTGTATTTCCTTGTAATGGCATGTGTGATGAATATCGTTCTGGATATTCTCTTCATTGCAGTCTTTGGAATGGGAGTGGAAGGAGCAGGATATGCAACTGTTCTTTCTCAAATCTTCTCAGCGGTAGCCTGTGTGGTTTATATTTGGAAAAAGATTCCAGTATTACGCTTAACGAAGGAAGACCTTGTTGCGACAAAGCAAAATATTAGAGAACATTGTCGTATTTCATTTCCGATGGCGTTCCAAGCATCAATTATTGCCATTGGAACGATTATGGTTCAGATCGCATTGAATCAATTAGGGCCGACTTCAGTTGCGGCACATACGGCAGCGCAAAAGATTGACCAGCTAGCCATTCTTCCAATGATGTCCTTTGGGGTGACGATGGCGACGTATTCTGCACAAAACTATGGTGCAAAGAAATATGATCGTATTTGGCTTGGCGTGCGTGAATGTATCAAGTTATCTTTAACATTTGCGATTGGAATTGGGATTATTTTAAATCTCTTTAGCCCGATTCTTATTCGCGCTTTCGTTGGAGAAGGGCATGAGGAGGTCGTTGAATTAGGGCGACTATTCTTCCTTACAAACGGGACAACATATAGTTTCCTTTCATTACTCTTTATTTATCGTTACACCTTACAAGGAGTAGGGAAAACTTTCACACCGACCTTGGCTGGAATTATGGAACTCATCATGCGTTCGGTAGCAGCGGTCGTTCTATCAAATATGTATGGATTCGTCGGAGCAACCGTTGCGAACCCAATGGCATGGTTTGGTTCGATGGTGCCGCTCATGATTGCGTATTATATCTTTAAAAATAAAGTTCAACATGGATTAGAGCAGTAGTATCAAGCTACTGTTCTTTCTTTTGGAAACAAATGAAAATAATGAAAATACTTTTCGAATTAATTGTGAATTATTTAGTTGTAAATTGTACAAACTTATAGTAAAATAATTCTAACTAAAGTGTTTATGGAGGAAAGATTGGATGAAAAAAGAACAATCAATTCGTAAAATTGGAAAACTTATTTTAGCAATCTCATCATGTGGTGTTTTGTTAACAGCATTCCAAGCGAATAAATCAGTTTTTGCCGAAGATGCAACAACGACTACAGAAGCGACTACAGCTGCTGCAGCAACAACAGAAGCATCAACAGCGGCTACAACAGAAGCGACTACTGCAACGACTGAAGCTACAACAGAAGCAACTACTGCGGCTCCAACGCGTGCTGCTAAAGAAGCAAATGCCAAAGTAACAGGTACAATTAAAAATCATGATATTAAATATTATGAATACTACACTGACGTAGATATCGCTGTTTCTCTAACAGATGACGATGTGAAAGAAGGCGACTACGTAACGGTTACATTAGAAAACGTAGCGGTGTTAAATTCGTTAGCTGGTAAAGATGTTATTTATGAAGGAAAGAAAATTGGTACAATTTCAATCGTTTCTTTCGATAACATCAATAAGGCTCGTCAAGGTTCGAACGACAAAGCTCAAATGGAGCAAGCAGAATTAGAATCAACACGTATTACTTTAAAAATTACATTTACAAAAGCCGTTGAAGCAGTAAAACCGGATGTGTTGAAACAAGCACAGTTCACAATTAAATCAGATAACGCTTATAACGGAGCTGTTATTGCGAATAAAGACTACACTTTAAATCAAGTGATTAAAGTGGGCGATTCTTCTGTCACAAGTACAGTGGATATTCCAAAAGTTGAGAAATTTGCGACAGAAACAAACTCAATTCACATGCCACCTTCTGGAAATACGATTAAGTTCAACGAAGATGGTTCATATGAAACAAGTTCAGAAATCCAAGTTCGTGGAAGAGAAGGAATGAAGGTTGGTTCAACTGTTGAACTTGAATTCAACGATGCTTCAGGAATTGAGTGGAAAACAAGTGGTGATACTGCACTTAAAGTTGGAGATACATTTAAATCTAGCTTTATCTTACCAGTATATAGTTCATATGACGTGAACCAATATGGAGCTTATATCTTTCCAACTGGTGTAGAGCCAACATTCAAAGTTACTTCTATTACAGCTAAGAAAATCACGCTTGAAATGATTTCAGGAGATGTTCCAAAGGAATTAGGAGTATTCTTCCGTATCGGTAAAGATCGCGTGACTATTATCGACAAATCTAAAATTGATATCGAAAAAATGCAATATGATGTTTCAACAGTGGCTACAGCGACTATTGATGGTAAAGATTCTAAAGGAATCTACATCTATCGTATTATTAGTGATTCTACAAGTGCACAATTAGTGCTTGATTCACTTGTTACAGATTACAAAGATATTGATACACAAGAATCAATTAAAGCAACTGATAGAGGTTGGAAAGATCCAGCAACTATCGATGGATATGAATTTGTAAGCACGGAAAAAGACCGTGAAGGAAATCGTATCCACTGGTACAGAAAGATTTCTCAACCAACAACAACTGAGGAAACAACAGAAGAAACTACTGAAGAAACAACAACAACTACTACTCCAGAACAACCAAAACAAGAAGAATTACCAAATACTGGGGTTGCGACAACTGCTATCACAACTGGTTTAGCAACATTATTTGCTGGTCTTGGTTTAGCTGTTTCTAAAAAGAAAAAATAACTTAAATGATTAGAGTCGTATGGCAATGCCATACGGCTTTTTTTGTTGTAGTAGAGAGGTTTAAAATACATTGAGAAGATTTTGTGAAAACTAAGGAAAACTGATGAAAAAGAGTTGAAAATAAATCGTAGCAGGTGTATGATTAAGTCAATTATTTCGTCAAAGGGGAAAAATTATGTCTAAAGATAGATTGACAACAGTTGGGTATAAAAAATCAAAAGCATTTGGGTTATGTGGCTTTGTAGCAACAGCAAGTGTGTTTCTGTTTGTAAACAGTGTATTCACAGCGGACACGGTTTCAGCTGATGAAGTGGTAGCGGCAGAGGAAACTCTTGCGACAACAACGAAAGCTATTGAAAATTCAGATGCGTTGAAGACAGCCATCGACAATGCAAAAACAGAAGGTGTAACCGTTAATGAAAGTTCAGATACGATTACGAATTTAAACGAAGAACAAGTCAAAGCAGCTCAAGATGAAAAGGCCGCTGAGATTGAACAGGTCACTAACAAGTATAAAGAAGATAAATCAAAATACGCCGAAGAGAAGAAGCAATACGACGAAGATTTAAAAGAGTACAATATTAAAAAAGCTCAATACGACGAAAAGAAAGCTGCATACGAAGAATACCAAAAGCAAATTGCGAACGGTACAGATGCGGGGGTCATTAATACATTACAAGAATTAACGTTAAAGACAGAACCAGATGCACATACCGTCGTGAGTGGTGATGTCAACTACCTTACACAAGCTGGTGTAGATGCCTTAAACCAATCAGACTACTTAGCTCGATTTGAGGCGGACAAAGTAAAAGACGAGTATTTGACAACAACGAATCCGTATTCAGATACAGATGACGCTTGGGTGGCACTCGAGGTCGGCAAAACTATGACTGTGACAAGCACAAACCTATCTAATTCACGCTTTAAAGATACAGACATTGCTAAAATCGTCCGTGAATTTACAGTTACAAGTGCGCCTGGCAACTCAGGAAAGATCATTGCGAATGTTTATCGTGATCCAGCTAAAACGATTGTAGTGGGAGATAGCACGGATTCTGCTAATCCATTAACAATCAAAGTTGTGGATCATTACTATGACGCTGCCGGAAATGAAGTCCAAGCGGTTTACAATGGAAATTCAATTATCGCTGTAAACAGTTTGAACCATTATAACGGCATTCGTTATACAGAAAATGGTGAAACAAAATGGGCTTGGGATGATACAAAACACATTGAAAAAATGAGTGTTGGAAGCAACAAATTTATCCCAATTCCAGGTTCTTCTGTAAGTGAGCAAAATGGTGAAATCTATTCTGTGAACGATAACCAATACTTAGAACATGGCTCAAAATTCAACGGAAATGACATGGGAAATGTAAAAGGCTGGGATGATGAAACAGCACCAAACTTCTATTGGGGAAGTGGCGCACTTCGTTTGTACGATAACCACTATACTTTCTCAGTACAAGGAAACTCAGTAGGCCTTAATACAGTTTATTGGTTTGCGATTAATACCAATATTGCTTTCCCTCAACCACCAGGGGAAGAACCAGTGAAACCAAGTGAACCAACAGAACCAGAAGCTCCAAGTGTAACGGTAAATAAATATGCGATTATTTCAGCACTTCCTGTAGAACCTACGACTCCAGAAGTGCCAACAACTCCAGAAGTACCTGTGACACCAGAAGTTCCAGCAACTCCAGCACCACAACTTCCAAATACAGGGACAGCGGACTCACTGCTAGGTGCAGCAGCTGCATTCCTACTAAGCGGTTTTGGAGTATTAGGCTTCAAGAAAAAAGAAGATTAATGATAGATGAGATGAATGAGGATGATGTTGCATCCTCATTCTTTTTTTGCGTCAAATTATGGTATAATAAAACGAATATGCATGAAGCGAGGTGACGTCATGAAAACAGATATTGAAATTGCACAAGAAAACCCAATGCAACCTATTACGGTCATTGCCGAGAAACTCAATTTAACTCCAGAAGAAGTAGAGCCTTATGGAAAATACAAGGCAAAGATTGATAAGAATGACATTCATAACCCAGAGAATTTTGGGAAACTCATTTTAGTCACATCAATGAACCCGACTCCTGCTGGTGAAGGTAAGTCTACAGTAACAGTGGGGCTAGGAGATGCTTTAACAGCGATTGAAAAGAAAACAGCGATTGCGCTGCGTGAACCATCTCTAGGACCGACTCTTGGACTCAAAGGTGGAGCCACTGGTGGAGGATATGCGCAAGTCGTTCCTATGGAAGAAATCAATTTGCATTTCACAGGGGACATGCATGCCTTAACGACGGCGACAAATCTATTGTCTGCAATCATTGACAATCACATTCACCAAGGAAATGAGCTACAAATTGATACAAGCCGCATTTTGTGGAAACGAGCGCTCGATTTGAATGACCGTTCGTTACGGCAAATTGAAATTGGGCTTGGTGGTCTGGTTAATGGGGTGCCTCGCAAGGACGGTTTTGATATTACGGTCGCAACTGAAATGATGGCGATTCTTTGTTTAGCAAGTGACTTAAAAGACTTACAACGTCGTGTATCGCAAATTTTAGTCGCGTTTGATGTGAATGGAAAACCAGTGACAGTAGCGGATTTACAAGTAGAAGGGGCTATTACTGCTCTTATGAAAGAAGCCGTTAAGCCAAACCTCGTTCAAACTTTAGAAGAAACGCCAGCCATTGTTCATGGCGGACCATTTGCCAATATTGCGCATGGATGTAATAGTGTTATCGCGACGAAAATGGCCTTAACTTTGGCAGATTATACTGTGACAGAAGCAGGTTTTGGGGCCGACCTTGGTGCCCAGAAGTTCCTGGATATTAAGGTGCCGGTTCTTGGAAAGAGTCCGGATGCAGTTGTAGTCGTAGCAACCATTCGTTCAACAAAGATGCATGGTGGATTGTCTCTTGAAGAATTAGCACAAGGAGAATCGCTTGAAGCCGTTCGCGAAGGATTTAAGAACGTAGCCAAACATATTGAGAATGTTCAACAGTATGGCTTACCTGTTGTAGTAGCACTGAATGAATTTGTAACGGATACAAAAGCAGAACAAAAACTCTTTGCATCGCTTTGTCAGGAGTTTGGAGTTCCTTGTATCATGACTGCGGTATGGGAAAAAGGTTCTAAGGGCGGTATTGAATTAGCGCAGAAAGTGGTTGAACTCTGTGAAAGTGGCAAAGCTGCTTTTCGTCCAACATATAAAGAGAATCAACCGATTCAAGAAAAAATCGATGCAGTTGCTAAGAATATTTATGGAGCCACGAGGGTAAATTACACCCCGGAAGCGTTAGAACAATTGAAAGAGATTGAAGAGGCTGGATGGAATCATTTAAATGTATGTATTGCGAAAACACCTTATTCATTCTCAGACAATGCCAAGTTAAAAGGACGTCCAGAAAACTTTGAAATCACGATTCGTTCATTGATTCCAAAACTAGGTGCTGGATTTATTGTCGCATTAACGGGAACAGTGTTAACAATGCCGGGACTTCCTAAAGTTCCAGCAGCACTTGGAATTAGTGTTGATGACAATGGAAAAATTCAAGGGTTATATTAAGAGACTTGAAAGGAGTTTGCATGAAAGATTTTAGAGTCGATCATTTGAAAAAATCTTATGGTGCGAAATCATTATTAGAAGACGTGTCCTTTATTATTAATGAAGGTGAACACGTAGGTTTAATCGGTCAAAACGGGACTGGTAAGAGTACATTATTATCTATTCTTGCAGGAGTTGATTTTGCTGAATCAGGAGACATCACAACGTCTAACGATTATAGAATTGGATACTTATCGCAACAACCAGAATTAGATGATGAAGATACGATTTTCGAAGCCTTGTATAAAGGTGACCATCCAACATTAAAAGTCGTTCATGACTTTGAAGAAGTGGTGGAACAATTACGCGAAAATCCAACTTCAGAAAGCCTCACAAAACGATACAGCGCCTTAGAACAAAAGATGAATGAAATCGATGGATGGCAAGTGGAAGTTCAAATTAAGACCATTCTTCAAAAGATGGGATTAACGGATATTCAGAAAAAAGTTGGAACGCTCTCTGGTGGACAGAAGAAGCGTGTAGGGCTAGCAAAGGTATTGATGGAAGAACCGGATTTATTATTGCTTGATGAACCAACAAACCACTTAGACTTAGAAGCTATCGAATGGTTAGAAGGCTACTTAGCCAATTACAAAGGCGCGATGATGCTCGTGACTCACGACCGTTACTTCTTAGAACGTGCGGTAACGCATATGTTTGAACTCGTGAACGGACGAATCGAAGCTTACGAAGGAAACTATGAGTCATACTTAGAGCAACGAAGCCAACGAGAACAAATTGCAGCTCGCATGTCGCAGAAACAAAAACGTTTGTATCAAAGCGAGTTAGAGTGGATGCGTCAAGGTGCAAAAGCTCGTACTACGAAACAACAAGCGCGTATTCATCGTTTTGAAGCGTTAGAAAAAGATGTGAAGCAGACGACTTCAAACGACAAGCTGGTGATGGAATTCGACCAAGCGCGTATCGGGAAACGTGTCTTCCAAATGGAAGATGTCAGTCTTTCCATTAATGGGCAACAAATTGTGAAGAATCTGGACTGGATTATTCAAAGTCAAGCGCGTGTCGGGATTGCTGGGGTAAATGGTGTTGGAAAATCAACCTTCTTAAATGCCATTGCTGGACAGATTCCATTTGATAGTGGCCAGTTTGTTGTCGGTGAGACTGTTCGAATCGCATACTACAAACAACAAGATGAAGATATCCCAATGGATAAACAGCTCATCCAATATTTACGAGAAGAAGCGGAAGAAATTAAACGTGAAAACGGAGAAGTAGCTTCCATTTCAGAATTACTCGAGACATTCTTATTCCCAAGACATTTACATGGAGCGTACATCCATACATTGTCAGGAGGAGAGAGAAGACGACTCTATTTACTTCGTTTATTAATGACAAAACCAAATGTGTTATTATTGGACGAACCAACCAACGACTTGGATATCGATACATTAACTGTGCTCGAAGACTTCCTAGAGTCGTTTAATGGAGCGGTCCTTATCGTATCGCATGACCGTTACTTCTTAGATAAGACGGTGGATCAATTATTTGTCATCCGAGGCGAAGGGCAAACAGAACTATTCTACGGATCGATGAGTGAGTATTTAGAAGAGGAAAAAACACTAGCAAAAGTTGCTGTGGAAACTCCTAAGGCAGAAGCGCCAAAAGTGGAGGTACCAAAAGCTGCTCCAGCCAAGAAGATGACGTATCAAGAGAAGAAAGAATGGGAAACAATTGAAGGAACCATTCAAGAACTCGAAGAGAAACTAGAATTCTTGCAAGAGGAAATGAGTGTTCATGCACAAGATTTTGCAAAACTACAAGAATTACAAGAGAAATTAGACAAGACGGAAGAAGCAGCAAGTGCGGCTTACGAACGTTGGGAATATTTAGCAGAACTAGCAGGGAATTAAAGAAAGGAACAGATATGACGAAACAATACAAAGACTTACTAAGAAAGATTTTAGAAGAAGGAACGATTAAAACAGACCGTACTGGTACAGGTACAAAGAGTGTGTTCGGATACCAAATGCGTTTTGACTTGCAAAAAGGATTTCCACTATTGACAACAAAACGTGTGGCGTTTGGGTTAATTAAGAGTGAATTATTATGGTTCTTACACGGAGATACAAATATCAAATACTTATTAGAACATAACAACCACATTTGGGACGAATGGGCGTTTGAGCGTTATGTTTCTTCTCCAAAATACACTGGTCCTGATATGACAGACTTTGGACGTCGCTGCTTACAAGACGAAGCATTTAATGAAGTATACCAAGAAGTGAAGAAAGACTTCTGTGAGAAAATCTTAACGGATGATGCGTTTGCGGCTGAATTCGGTGAACTTGGAAATATTTACGGTTCACAATGGCGTCACTGGAAAACAACAAAGGGTGAAACGATTGACCAAATCGCAGACTTACTGAACTTATTGAAGAATTCTCCAGATTCACGTCGTATGATTGTTTCAGCATGGAATCCAGAAGACGTGCCTAGCATGGCGCTTCCTCCTTGTCACACAATGTTCCAATTCTACGTGGCAGATGGTAAATTAAGCTGCCAATTATACCAACGTAGTGCGGATGTGTTCCTAGGAGTACCTTTCAATATTGCAAGTTATGCTTTATTAACACATTTAATCGCAAATGAAGTAGGCTTAGAAGTTGGTGAATTCGTTCATACATTAGGAGACGCGCACATTTACTTAAACCATATGGAACAAGTAGAAACGCAATTAGCGCGTGAAGAAAGAGAATTACCAACACTTGTATTAAAACATCCTGAAAAATCAATGTTTGATATCGATGTTGATGATGTGATTGTAGAAGGATACAATCCGCATCCAACGATTAAAGCACCGATTGCCGTGTAATGCTGGAGGAGACAGATGTTAATTTATATTTGGGCTCAAGATGAACAAGGACTTGTTGGAAAAGACAACACGCTTCCTTGGCGATTGCCGAATGATTTGAAATTCTTTAAAGAAGTAACGATGGGACAAACCATTCTCATGGGACGTAAAACCTTTGAAGGGATGGGGAGTCGCTTGCTTCCGGGGCGTCAAACCATTCTTTTAACAAGAAGTGACGAATATGAAGTGCCAGGCGCTGAAGTCGTGACTGATATCGATGCGATTATCGAAGATGCCAAACACGAGGATATTTATGTATGCGGTGGTGCAGAAGTCTACCGTCTCTTAAAAGACCATGTGGAACTGCTATACTGCACAAGAATCCATCATACATTTGAAGGGGATACGTATTTCCCAACTGATTTTCCGTGGGGAGATTTTATTAAGGTAAAATCACTCGAAGGAGAAGTGGACGAGAAAAATGTCTATCCACATACGTTTGAAATCTACGAGAGAAAAGAGGAAACGCTATGACAACATGGCATGATGTCATTGGTGGGGAGAAGGAGAAAGAGTATTTCCATGCAGTACGTTCCTTTGAACAAAACGAACGAAACCATCATAAAGTGTTTCCTGCTGCAGAGAATGTCTTTAAAGCCTTGGAACTCACACCGTTTGACAACGTGAAAGTGGTCATTCTTGGTCAAGATCCATATCATGGTGACGGCCAAGCACATGGGCTTAGCTTCTCGGTTCAAAAAGGAATCGCATTGCCGCCTTCGTTACTGAATATTTATAAGGAACTTGAAAGCGACTTAGGGATTCCAGTTGCCAAGAGTGGGGATTTAACTGCTTGGGCAAAACAAGGAGTGTTACTGCTCAACACGGTCTTAACCGTTCGTGCACACGAGGCGAATAGCCATCGCGGTCAAGGGTGGGAGACGTTTACTGATGCGGTCATTACTTCTCTTAATCTAAGTGACCATCCAATCGTCTTTGTATTATGGGGGAAACCAGCACAATCGAAAGAGAAGCTGATTACTAATCCCAATCATTTGATTTTAAAGGCGCCACATCCAAGCCCGCTGTCGTCATACCGCGGATTCTTTGGAAGTAAACCATTCAGTCAAATTAATGAATTTTTAGAAAAAACAGGTCAAACGCCAATTGATTGGCGAGTAGAGTAAGTGGAATTCGTCCCACTTGCTCTATTTTTTTGCCTTTACTATGAAGTTTATGGTACGATAGTGAAAACGGTTAAAAGAAAGAAGGTTTTTTATGAAGAAAAAGAGTAAATGGTTAGGTTTATTCGCAACTTTATTGGTGATTTTATCATTGGTGTTTTTAGGAAACACTTCAGCAAAAGCAGCTGAAGGCAAAGAACTTCAAAACGTAATTTCAGGGTTAGAACTTCTTGATCAATCGGATACAAAATTAAGTCCAGATGCAAATGGAGTCTATCAAATCCTTACAAATAGAGCCTATAAATTAAGAGCTGTATTTGACTTAGAACATTACAACAGAGATATTCAAAATGGTGATTTCTTTAAATTAGAAGTGCCGGCTGAGATTACATTTTATGATAACCACGATGTTGAATTAGTAGACTTAGCAACGAACGTTCCAATTGCGGATGCGCATTTTGAAGGCCATGGAGATAACCAAGGTGGAACAATTACAGTGACATTGAAGAACCTTGACCAATATTTAGCAGCAAAAGGTGCGGATACAGTAAAAGAGGTCAAAGGAACTTTGGCGCTAAACTTCTTATATAAGAAGAATGTTTCGAATCAACCAGTAACATTTGATTCACCTTCAATGCAAACAACAATTACGCAAACGCATAATGTCCAAACTCTTTCAAATGAAACAGATCCAATTGGCAAAGAAAACTTTGCAAAAATTGGCGGACAAGCAGCCAATAAAACATGGACATCAGCAAAATTAGAAGCTGCAGGTTCAAAAGGTTCTGGCCAATATGTTTCAGAGTGGAAAGTACGTGTAAACACAAGTGGAGAAAACTTAGGAGAAAACTTAGTATTAAATGATACTTTACCAAGTGATCCTTCAACAGCCTCAATTCAATACATTCCTGAATCATTAGTAGTGTACAATGCACCTTCAATGAACGAGACAACATCTGGTAAAGAATCGGATTTCGTACAATTAGTAGAAGGAACTGACTACACAGTAAACTGGAATGAAAACTATACTAACTTTACAATCACATTCAAAGATGGAACTAAAAAATACTATGTCACTTATGACACAACAACTCCAAATGATGGAAGTAAAGTTCAAAATATGGTTTCTGTAACAAAAGCAGACGGTACACCAGTCACTCGTCGTACAAATACGACTGAAACAACATTCACAGCAAGTGCAACTTCGCTCTTCTCAGGTACAATCGAAGCAACTAGTGCTTATACAGTTAAAGTGAGCAAAGTAGATGGGAAAACATTGAATCCTGTTCAAGGTGCTGTATATGTCATTACAGATCCAGATGGAAATACAGTTGAAGTGACTACTGATGCAGATGGTCATGCTGTTTCATCACAATTCGATGAAAAATATTCTGGTAAAGAATTCAAGATTAAAGAGAAAACTGCTCCAGAAGGTTACGAATTAGACGAAACTGAATATACTGTGACTCTTGGTAAAGATGGAAGCATCTTACATGTGAAAGATACTCCTAAAGAGGAAGAAACAACTACAACGACAACAACAACTACCTCTACAGAGGAAGAAATAACTACAACGACAACAACAACTACCTCTACAGAGGAAGAAACAACAACAACAACAACTACCTCTACAACAGAAGAAACAACAGTTACAACAGTTGAAGAAACTTCAACAACTGTAACTGAAGAACTTCCAAACACAGGTACGGGCAACCAAACAATCTATATGGTGATTGGTGGATTACTAGTGGTTGCAGCAGTTGGAGTGTTAGTATTCGCTAAGAAAAAAGATTCTGACGAAGAAAGCAAAAATTAATATAAATCAGTAAGACTGACAGAGAGCCTGTCAGTCTTTTTTATTTCCTTAATAAATATGAAAATGAATGATTGAAGTCCGCTTTTAGGAGGAGTACAATAGAAGTATATAGAAGAGTTGAAATGGAGGGATAATGATGAAGAAACTGATGTTAATCTACTATAATATTGTCGCTGTTTTAACCATTCTCTATTTAGTACTGACAGCAACCTTAATGAACTTAGGGAATGCTTTTATTACAACTCAAGGATGGCACGTTGTCATTCTCAGCGTACTGATTTTGGTCATTGTATTTGGAATGGAATTTGCGAAGAAGAAATTCCCGGATGATTTTTTTGAATTTATTATTGAAAATGCAGGACTACTTTGTATCGCATGGCTTACCTTAGTCGTTCGAGCGTTTGGTGTTACTGTTTTAAAATATGCAACAGATTTAGCACTTGATGAATGGATGCAGCAAGTCATCCAACGAGCAGGCGTTGTGCAGATAGGCATCTTTGCCATCACCAATGGAATCGTGGTTGCAAAAATCATTCGCTATTTTGCAAGAAAAAGAATTATAGCTAACAATAAATAGACCCAAGCGGAGTGCCAATGTGCATTCCGTTTTTATTTTTCATCAAAAATCGATAAGATAGAGAAGAAATGTTGATAGAAAGAGAGGACAATCGATGCGAAAAATTTTACATGTAGATATGGATGCGTTTTTCGCATCGGTGGAACAAAGGGACCATCCTGAGTGGAGAGGAAAACCTGTGATTGTCGGTGGGAAACCTAACCAAAGAGGTGTTGTGTCTACTTGTTCATATGAGGCGAGAGCTTTTGGCGTGCGTTCTGCGATGCCTACAGCAAAAGCCATGAAACTCTGCCCACAAGCCATACTCACGCCTGGGCGATATCAGTTATATAAAGAAGTTTCTGCCGAGGTGCATGAAGTGTTTCGAACCTACACAGATTTAATCGAGCCTCTCTCGATTGATGAAGCCTATTTAGATGTTACAGAGAATAAGAAAGGAATCAACTCTGCAACAGTGATTGCCCATTCGATTCAAAAGGATGTTTACGAAAAAACAGGACTCACTTGTTCCGTTGGCGTGTCCTTTAATAAGTTTCTCGCGAAAATGGCTTCTGGTTATCATAAGCCTTCTGGAGTGACAGTCATTACACCGGAAAATACTAAAGAGTTTATTCGAACCATTCCTATCGAAGATTTCTATGGAGTTGGAAAAGTGAGCGCTGAGAAATTGAAACAGGCGGGGATATTAACAGGAGAAGATCTCTTTCCATTATCTAAGGAAGAACTGGAAAAGAAGTTTGGCACCCTTGGCCCACGATTGTACTTGCAAGTACGAGGGGAGTCAAATGACCAACTGACGCTTCATCGTGAACGCAAATCTATCGGGACAGAGCGAACCTTAATAAAGGATACGACCGACCATGGTATTCTAACGGGATACTTGGAGGAATTTGCACAAGAATTAGAACGGATGTTGAAGAAGAGAAGTCTTGCCGCAAGAACATTCACGCTGAAGTTAAGAGATTCGGAATTTAATACAATCACTAAGAGTGTTACATTGCGTGATTACTTTAATAAAAAAGAGGAAATCTATCCGATTGCATTACAATTATTCGAAGAAACAATGGAGGAAAGCCCGATAAGGCTGATTGGGCTTACTGTTTCGCATCTAGAAAAGACAGATAGAATCTACAAACAACTAAAACTGTTTTAAAATAATAGTACAGTTTTTACGTGAGTACTAGTACAGTTTTATTGTGAAAATAAACAATCTTGTTACTGAAAATAGATGAAAACAGAAAATTGATTGAACAAATAAGAATTAAAAAAGACTTTATTTAGCGTAAGATAGTGGTAGTTTTTTCACAAAGTTTACAAATACGCTCTATAAAGTCTTCTTTGCTTGCATATTTCACAAAAGTTTGTTAAATTATTATACGATAGCAGAGGGAATAGTACAGTTTAACTAGCTGTTTTGTCTGTTAAGCACAATTTCTTATAGAAAAGGGGAAAAAAGAAGTATGGCAACGAAGAAAAAATTCGATCTCGATGCACTTTTCACACCAAGTAACACGAACTTCGAAATGGTTCAAGTGTTAGACGCAGAAGGAAATGTTGTAAATCCTGACTTAGTACCAGATTTGTCTGATGACGAATTAGTTCAATTAATGACTGACATGGTATGGTCACGTATCTTACACGAACGTTCAACTGCATTAAACCGTCAAGGACGTTTAGGTTTCTACGCTCCAACAGCTGGACAAGAAGCTTCACAATTAGCTTCAATCAAAGCTATTGAGAAAGACGACGTTCTTTTACCAGGTTACCGTGATGTACCACAATTAGTAAAACACGGTTTACCATTATCACAAGCATTCTTATGGTCTCGTGGACATGTTGCAGGTAACATGTACCCAGAATCATTAAAAGCTTTACCACCACAAATCATTATCGGTGCACAATATGTTCAAGCAGCAGGTGTTGCATTAGGTTTACAAAAACGTGGTAAGAAAAATGTTGCAGTGACTTATACTGGTGATGGAGGATCTTCACAAGGGGACTTCTATGAAGGTATTAACTACGCTGGTGCTTACAAATCACCTGCAATCTTCTTCATTCAAAACAACGGTTGGGCAATTTCAACTCCTCGTGAGTTACAAACAGCTGCTCCAACATTAGCTCAAAAAGCAGTTGCTGCTGGTATCCCTGGTATCCAAGTTGATGGTATGGACCCATTAGCAGTTTACGCTGTAACTAAAAAAGCTCGTGAATACGCAGTTTCTGGAAACGGTCCTGTGTTAATCGAAACAATCTGCTTCCGTTATGGTCCTCATACATTATCAGGTGACGACCCAACTCGTTACCAACCAGAAGGAATTCAAGATGAATGGGCTAAGAAAGATCCATTAATTCGTTTCCGTAACTACCTAACAGCTAAAGGCTTATGGTCAGAAGAAAAAGAAAACGAAGTGATTGAAGCAACTAAAGAAGAAATCAAAGAAGCGATTAAAGAGGCTGACAAACAACCTAAACAAAAAGTTTCATTCTTCTTAGAAACAATGTTTGAAGAACCAACAAACGTTATTAAAGAACAAATCGAATACTTTAAAGCAAAGGAGAATAAATAATTATGGCACAAATGACAATGATTCAAGCCATCACTGATGCTTTGGCTGTCGAATTAAAACGTGATGAAAATGTCCTAATTTTCGGGGAAGACGTTGGTAAAAACGGTGGGGTTTTCCGTGCAACTCAAGGGCTTCAAGATGAATTCGGTGAAGACCGCGTGTTCAACACTCCTTTAGCAGAATCTGGTATCGGTGGTTTAGCAATCGGTTTAGCTTTAGAAGGTTACCGTCCAGTTCCTGAAATCCAATTCTTCGGATTCGTATTCGAAGTAATGGATAGCGTGGTAGCTCAAGCAGCTCGTACACGTTACCGTATGGGTGGAACTCGTAACATGCCAATCGTATTCCGTTCACCATTTGGTGGTGGGGTACATACTCCAGAATTACACTCAGATAACTTAGAAGGTTTAGTAGCTCAATCACCAGGTTTGAAAGTGGTTATCCCTTCAAACCCATACGATGCAAAAGGATTATTAATCTCAGCTATTCGTGACAACGACCCAGTTGTTTACTTAGAGCATATGAAACTATACCGTTCATTCCGTGAAGAAGTTCCAGAAGGTGAATACACAGTTCCTCTAGGAGTAGCTGCAGTAACTCGTGAAGGTAAAGACGTATCTGTAATTACTTACGGTGCAATGGTTCGTGAAGCTGTTAAAGCTGCTGAAAACCTAGAAAAAGAAGGAATCTCAGTAGAAGTTATCGACTTACGTACTGTTTCTCCATTAGACTTAGACACAATCTTAGCATCAGTTGAAAAAACTGGTCGCGTAGTTGTTGTTCAAGAAGCACAACGTCAAGCTGGTGTCGGCGCAATGGTAATGTCTGAAATTTCTGAACGTGCAATCTTAAGTTTAGAAGCTCCAATCGGACGTGTTGCAGCTCCAGATACAATCTTCCCATTTGGTCAAGCAGAAAACGACTGGTTACCAAATGCTAGCGATATTGAAGCTAAAGTTCGCGAAACAGTGAACTTCTAATTCAACAATTTTCATTCTAAAGAGCCTCTCGCATGAGTGTGCTCTTTAGAGTTTTATAAAAATAAGAAGGGATGTACAAGCATGGCTTTCCAATTTAAAATGCCTGATATCGGTGAAGGTATCGCAGAAGGCGAAATCGTAAAAATCGACATTAAAGTCGGAGATACAATTCAAGAAGATGATATTTTATTCGAAGTACAAAACGACAAATCTGTAGAAGAAATTCCTTCTCCAGTAAGTGGTAAAGTATTAGAAGTTAAAGTTCAAGAAGGTACAGTAGCTCGCGTAGGCGACGTTATCGTAGTTATCGACGATGGTTCTGGCCCAGCAGAAGCAGCTCCAGCAGCGGCTCCAGCGGCTTCCCCTGCACCAGCTGCACCAGCAGCATCAAGCACTTTCCAATTCAAATTACCTGACATCGGTGAAGGAATTGCAGAAGGTGAAATCGTTAAAATCGACATCAAAGTAGGCGACAAGATTGCTGAAGATGACATTTTATTCGAAGTACAAAACGACAAATCAGTAGAAGAAATTCCTTCTCCAGTAGCTGGAACTGTTACAGCAGTTTTAGTTTCTGAAGGAACAGTAGCTCACGTTGGTGATGTAATCGTTGAAATCGCAACAGAAGGCGGTTCTCACGCACCTGCAGCAGCGGCTCCAGCAACACCTGCAGCACCAGCTCCAGCAGCAGCTCCAGCTTCACCTGCAGCTCCAACAGGAGTTCCAGCAGCAAGCAACCCTGGTAAATTAGTATTAGCAATGCCTTCAGTTCGTCAATATGCACGTGAAAAAGGTGTTGACATCACAGCAGTAGTTCCAACTGGTAAAGGCGGACGCATCACTCGTGAAGACATCGATAACTTCGGTGGCGCACCAGTAGCAACACCTGCAGCTCCAGCGGCAGTAGAAGCTCCAGCAGCATCTGCACCAGCAGCTCCAGCTCAAGCATCTGCACCAGCAGCGGCTCCAGCTCCAGCTAAACCATTCGTTGGATCAGCTGAACGTGAAGAACGCGTTAAATTAACTCCAATGCGTAAAGCAATCTCTAAAGCAATGGTTAACAGCAAACACACTGCACCACACGTTACTTTACATGACCAAGTTGAAGTTTCTAAACTTTGGGATCACCGTAAGAAATTCAAAGATGTTGCAGCTGCACAAGGTACTAAATTAACATTCTTACCTTACGTTGTTAAAGCATTAGCTGTAGCAATAAAGAAATTCCCAGTATTGAATGCTTCTATCGACGATGCATCTCAAGAAATTGTTTACAAAAACTACATCAATATAGGTATTGCAACTGATACTGATTTAGGTTTATTCGTTCCAAATATCAAAGATGCGAATACTAAGAGCATGTTCGGTATCGCAGATGAAATTAACGCATTAGCTGCAAAAGCTCATGAAGGTAAATTAACAGCTGCAGAAATGGGACAAGGAACAATTACAATTTCTAACATCGGTTCAGTAGGTGGCGGCTGGTTCACTCCAGTTATCAACTACCCTGAAGTTGCGATTTTAGGTGTTGGTACAATCGTTCGCGAACCAGTTATCAACGAGAACGATGAAATCGTAATTGGACGTAACATGAAATTATCATTAAGCTTTGACCACCGTATCGTGGACGGAGCAACTGCTCAAAAAGCAATGAATGAAATCAAACGTCTATTAAACGATCCAGAATTATTATTAATGGAAGCTTAATTCATTAAACTGTTAGGAACGGCGTAGACATGAGTTTACGTCGGTTCCTTATTTGAAAACTTTTAAGAGGTGAAAAAAATGGTAGTAGGCGATTTCGCTATTGAACTAGATACAGTCGTAATCGGTGCCGGCCCTGGTGGATATGTTGCAGCTATTCGTGCAGCTCAAGAAGGTCAAAAAGTTGCGATTATCGAGAAAGAATATTTTGGTGGTGTCTGCTTAAACGTTGGATGTATTCCATCTAAAGCGTTAATTGCAGCTGGACATCATTACCAAGAAGCACAACACTCAGAAGTATTTGGTGTGACTGCTAAAGAAGTTGTTTTAGACTTCGCTAAAACTCAAGAATGGAAAGATAACAAAGTGGTTAAGAAATTAACTTCTGGTGTTGAGTACTTATTAAAGAAAAACAAAGTTGAAATTATTAAAGGGGAAGCGTTCTTAGTGGATGAGCACACATTACGTGTTGTTACTGAAGACAGCGCTCAAACTTATTCTTTCAACCATGCTATCGTAGCTACAGGTAGCCGTCCAATCGAAATCAAAGGTTTCAAATTTGGCGGACGCGTTATCGATTCAACTGGTGGTTTAGGTCTTAAAGAAGTTCCTAAAAAATTAGTTGTTATCGGTGGTGGGGTTATCGGTTCAGAACTAGGTTCAGCATACGCTAACTTAGGTTCAGAAGTGACAATCCTTGAAGGTGCTCCAAGCATCCTTTCAATGTTTGATAAAGACATGGTTAAACTTGTTGAAGATAACATGGCTAAAAAAGGTGTTACTATCGTAACTAACGCAATGGCTAAAGAAGCTGTTGACAATGGTGATAGCGTAACTGTTAAGTACACAGTAGACGGCAAAGAAGAAGCTGTTGAAGCTGACTACGTAATGGTTGCTGTAGGTCGCCGCCCTAACACAGACGAAATTGGTTTAGATGTTGCTGGTGTTGAATTGACTGACCGTGGTTTAGTTAAAGTCGACAACCAAGGACGTACAAACGTTAAATCAATCTTCGCAATCGGTGATATCGTTCCTGGGCCAGCTCTTGCTCACAAAGCAAGCTACGAAGGAAAAGTTGCAGCAGAAGCAATCTCAGGTAAACCAGTGGCTGTTGACTACCGTGCAATGCCATCTGTTGCCTTCACTGATCCAGAATTAGCTTCAGTTGGTTACACTCAACAACAAGCTAAAGATGCTGGTTTACAAGTAAAAGCTTCTAAATTCCCATTAGCAGGAAATGGTCGTGCATTATCATTGAACGCTACTGAAGGTTTCGTTCGTTTAATCACTACTAAAGAAGATAATGTAATTGTTGGTGCACAAGTTGCCGGCGTGAACGCTTCAGATATTATTGCTGAATTAGGTTTAGCAGTTGAAGCTGGAATGAATGCGGAAGATATCGCATTAACAATCCACTCACATCCATCATTATCAGAAGTAGTTATGGATACTGCTGAATTAGCATTAGGTATGCCAATTCACGTATAATTCTAAAGAATACGACAGAGGACTCGAATTTTCGAGTCCTTTTTTGTTGCTATAAAAAGAAAAGATGAGGTAGTTTGCGTTTTAAATCCGAACAATTATCCGAATGAACTTTGAAACATTTGTGGTTTTCTCCTGGATAGCTTGATTGGAGTAGGGGTTATCGCGTATAATGAAGCGTATAAGACCGAATGAAGGAATATCCTCCATTCATCGAACCTTTTTGTAAACGAAGGGGGATGTTTCATGTCAGAAGACAAGAAATTTAAAGATTCCTACGTACTTTGTATCGGCGGAATGAACGTGGACAAAAAAGTCCAATTGCTTGAAAATCTCGTGCTTGAGACGAGTAATCCAGTGGTCTCATCACTGAGTGCCGGAGGAGTTTCCAGAAACATTGCTGAAAATCTGGGACGTCTAGGTCTTCCTGTCAAGATGTTGTCAGTAGCAGGCGATGACGAAAGTTTTACTTGGCTTGAAAAAGAGACGGAAGGCATTATCGATTTTTCCTTGGTTGATAGACTTCCTGGAAAAATGACATCGAATTATACGGCGATTTTGGACCTAGAAGGAGATATGTGTCTGGCGTTAGCCGACATGACCATTTGTGAGGAAATGACACCTTCGTGGCTCGATTTGCACGAAAACGAAGTAAAGCAAGCAAGTCTTGTCATTGCGGACCTGAATCTTCCGCAAGAAACTTTAGAAGCGCTCATTCAGCTGACTAGTCTTGAGAAAATCCCACTGGCCATTATTCCAGTGAGTGGTCCGAAGATGAAACGAATCCCTGATAAATTACACGGAGTTACTTGGATTGTCGTCAATGCGGACGAGTCTAGGACGAGGTACGGCGAACACACGCTAGCTGAATTAGCTGCTTTATGGCAAAAAGATGGCGTAGAAAACATTGTGATTACTAAAGGGACTGAATGTGGTGTCTTTGCAGATGCTACAGGAGTTGTAATGACTTTTACACCGATAAAAGCAGATCATGTTCAAGACGTGACAGGAGCAGGAGATTCATTTTCTTCTGGAGTGCTTTACGGGGCTCTTAAAGGAGCAAGCTTGGAAGAGTCGATTGGATACGGATTAACGAATTCGTACTATACGGTCCAAGCCATTGAAACAGTTCGAAAAGACTTAAACGCTAAGTCATTTGAAAAAGAATATCAACAATTAAAGGAAAGAGGTTTATCATGAATCCATTATTATCAATCAGTAAAGAAGTGCAACACGCGTTAGACAACAACCTACCAGTCGTTGCGTTAGAATCAACAATCATTTCACACGGAATGCCATATCCACAAAACGTTGAAATGGCTAAAACGGTAGAACAAATCATCCGCGACAATGGTGCAGTTCCAGCAACAATCGCTATCATGGACGGAAAATACAAAATTGGTTTAGAAGAAGCGGACTTAGAACGTCTTGCGAAAGAAAAACCAGTTGCAAAAGTATCTCGCCGTGACTTAGCTGAAACATTTGCTAAAGGTGTTTTAGGAGCAACTACAGTAGCGACAACAATGATTGGTGCACACTTAGCTGGGATCAAAGTATTCGTCACTGGCGGTATCGGTGGGGTTCACCGTGGCGTTGAAGATACAATGGATATCTCAGCGGACTTAGATGAATTAGGACAAACTCCAGTAACAGTTGTCTGTGCTGGTGCCAAAGCGATTCTTGATTTACCACGTACTCTTGAATATTTAGAAACAAAAGGGGTGCCAGTAGTTGGCTACCAAACAGACTACTTACCAGCATTCTACACTCGTACATCTGAGTACAAATTAAACAGCCGTGTTGATTCAGCTAAAGAAGTTGCTGAAATGATTCGTTATTCTGAATTACTAGGCCTTAAAGGTGGTATTTTAGTAACAAACCCAATCCCAGCTGAACACGAAATTCCACACGAAAAAATCGATGCGATTATCGATCAAGCAGTTCGTGAAGCAGACGAAAAAGGAATTCACGGAAAAGATAGCACACCATTCTTATTAGCGAAAATTGTTGAGTTAACAGGTGGAGAAAGCTTGAAGACAAATATTCAGCTTGTTTACAATAACGCAAAACTTGGTGCGCAAATCGCAAAAGAATACCAAGAAGGAAAATAATCAAAGGTTTTATGGATTACGACGAATCCTTGCGGATTTGTTTGTAGTTGCTGTGACAAGGCACCGGTTCGAGCCGATGTCTCTCACCTTCAAAGCCTCAAAGAGAGTAAGACCAAAGTCAAAACAGGACTCACAGTGTGAGTCCTGTTTGCTTTGTAGTCTTACCCCCGCAAGGATGATTAGGATTAAGCGAGTCACGAGTGATGAAGCTTAATTCAATCATCTACTGCGTCTAACTTTATAAAGTACTTTAAGTAAGGAGTAAAATCCTACGCCCTCTTAGCACAGTGGTTGAATGGAATGAGTTTCGCTGTAAACAGCAATCTCATTCCTATTCAACTTTGTGGGGGAAATAAAACGAAATGCCATAGATACAATGTATCTATGGCATTTCTGTCTTTCTCCCTCGTTTTGATGCATTTCCTGTCACTGCAACTACAAAATCCGCGGATTCTCTGTAATCCATAGATGAATGATTTTCTTTTGGAATTTGTGCCCAAGGGAAAGGGAACAGTGCTTCTCGAGTTAGAGAGTGCAGCAACTTAGTTTTGAAAAGTGCTTTAAACAAATTAAAATGAAAAGCAGGTATTAAGTTCGAGCAGTTTTGTGTAATATTCGAGCAATTAACCTATTTAGTAAATTCTAAAAGAGTTTCATTTATAAAAAAGTGGATAGCACCAAGAAGATGATGACGGAGAATCTGGCGGATTCATTGTCGTAGTAATGGGAAAGTGCATTAAATGCGAATTAGCAGGAGTTAGAAGTTTTTCTTACTCCTGCTTTGAGGCTTTAAAGGCGAAAGACAAAAGGCTTGAGCCGGTGCCCCATTATAACGACAATGAAAAAATCCGCAAGGATTCGAAGTTATCATCTTCATTGCCAAATTTTTTTGCTTCATAAATGGAAACTCTTGCAGAAAAAGTGTATACTAAATAGGTATGATTGTGAGGTGGCGAGATGGCCAATTATAGTTATCCAATTGATTTGGAATGGTCGCATGAAGAGATGAATAAAGTCATCAAACTTTGGAATGCGGTCGAAGAGGCTTACGAAAAAGGAATCCAAGTAGAAGCTTTTAAAAAAGCCTACCAAGAATTTAAAACGGTAGTCCGTAGTATCGGTGAAGAGAAGAGACTCGGTCGTGAATTCGAGGAAGCATCTGGATATAGCCTGTATCGTGTAGTCCAAGCAAGTAAAAACGCAACAAAAATTATTCGTATGGAAGGATTGAAAAAATAATGGATTTATTAGCAACACACCTATTAGTAAATGACTGGATTATGGAGGCTGGACAAAAAATCCGTCACAGCTTTGGTGAACCATTAAAAGTAGATACAAAAACAAGCCGTAACGACTTAGTAACAAACGTGGATAAAGAAATCGAACAATTCTTTATCGCAAAAATTCGTGAACAATTCCCAACACACAAAATCATGGGTGAAGAAGGTTTTGGTGACGAATTAACTTCAATGGATGGTTACGTTTGGTTAATTGACCCAATCGATGGCACATTAAACTTCGTGAAACGTCAAGAAGACTTCGGTATTATGATTGCTTTATATAAAGATGGCGTAGGTCTTTTAGGTTACATTTACGATGTCATGCGCGATCGCTTCGTATACGGTATTAAAGATTACGGTGCATACTGCAACGGTCGTCGTCTTTCAACTCCTGAAATCCACAGCATTGGCGACAGCTCAATTAACGTGAATGGATTTATGTTATTAGAAGCGACTGAAAAAGAAGCTGAAATGATCCGTAAAGCAATGGTTACTCGTACTTACGGTGCTTCTTCAATCGAGCATATCCAAGTAATCTTAGGAAAATCAGTAGCGTATGTTTCTACATTACTTGCTCCTTGGGATATCGCACCAGGGATGGTTATTGCTAAAGAATTAGGATTACACTACAGTACAGTGGACGGAAAAGAAGTTGACTTCTTAGTTCCTAATAAAAAGACAACAGGGGTTATCTGTTCTAAAGATATTGCTGACGAAATTATCGCAGCGTTTAAATAAGAATGAGTCGAGGGGCGTAAGAGATTACGCCTCTTTCTTTTAAAGGAGAACGTATGAATATTGCAGTTTATTGTGCGGCAAGCCAAAGTAATTGCCCTGCATTTGATAAGAAAACAGAAGAACTAGGCAAGTGGATGGCAAAACATAACCACACGCTCGTCTATGGTGGTGGAAATACGGGGCTCATGGGAGTGGTTGCGACTGCCGTGATGAACGAAGGCGGAGAAGTTATTGGCGTGATGCCGCAGTTCTTTGTAGACCGCGAGATTGCGAAACAAGATATCACGAAACTTCATATTGTCGATACGATGTCCGAGCGTAAAAATCAGATGATCGCACTCAGTGAAGTATACATTGCGCTTCCTGGTGGTCCAGGAACCCTTGAAGAAATCGCAGAGGTCGTTTCTTGGGTGCGTGTAGGCCAAACGAATGGCATTTGTATCTTCTATAATATGGAAGGGTACTACGACCATTTAGAAGCCTTTTTCGATAAAATGGTGGAAACGAACTTGCTAAGCGAAGAAGACAGAAGCCAAATTCATTTTGCGAAAACTTTGTCGGAAATTGAAGCACTTATTGGGTTGGTATAAGTTTAAATTTCGAGTGCATTTACTTAAAAAACAATTTTATGTTTTGTATAATTTACTTAGTGAATAGCTGAATAGAAAGGGGAATGAGTTAATGATGAAGTCGTTAAGTAAGGTCTACCAGTATTTGTCTTTTATCTGTTTATTGATTCAATTTCTTTTTTCAATCTATTTCTATAATCAAGGTGGCGTATTTTTTGATGAAGGAGTACTAATACTGTTTCAATCCTTGACTGGACTGTTGGTGATTGGAATAGTAGAGCGAAGTAACAAGCAACACGATTGGCTAATTGGAGTAGGGGAAGCTTTAATCCTTCTTTTACTATTTTACCAAATCTTTGCAAGTATCATTATGATTACCGACGCATTTGTTGAGAGCACCATTCCACTTTTCTTAAAAGGAACTTTTGGGATTTGTAGTAAATTAGTTCTTTTGATGATGGGTTGGAGTATTCTTCAACTGTTGATGCAGTTTGGTAGAATGTTCTGTGTAAAAAGGGTGACAACAGAATAAATCGAATGTAGTTCTATTTTTGGAGTGGAAATGTAAGCCAGAATGATACAAGTTCTGGGGGGAGTTCCACTCCGTTTTTTTGTTAGCGTAATACCCCTAACTTTGCTATAATAAAGGATATGAGTTTAAGGGAGGGCAACGAATGGAATTAGAAAAAACAACGCAAATGAACTTGCTTGTAGAGTTCTATGGCAGCCTTTTAACCGATAAACAACTCGAATATATGGAGCTCTATTATGGGGATGATTATTCGCTTGGTGAAATCGCCGAAGAATTTGACGTGAGCCGTCAAGCAGTATATGATAATATCCGCCGCTCGGCAAAGTTATTAGAAAACTACGAAGAGAAATTACATCTGGTCGCTGATTTCTATAAACGCCAAGAGCACTATGATGAATTAGAAAAAGAAATTCAAAAGAACTATCCTGAGGCAACACAGCTTGCTTCAATCGTTTCAAAATTACAAGAGATGAATAAATAAACTCAAGGAGTGAAATTATGGCATTCGAAGGATTATCAGATCGTCTGCAAAATGCGATGACTTCCGTTTCACGAAAAGGAAAAATTACGGAAGCTGACTTAAAACAAATGATGCGTGAAGTGCGTCTTGCGCTTTTAGAAGCCGACGTTAACTTCAAAGTTGTAAAAGACTTCGTACGTAAAGTGAATGAACGTGCATTAGGTGCCAATGTGCTTGAAGCATTATCACCAGCACAACAAGTCGTTAAAATCGTTAACGAAGAATTAACAGAATTAATGGGGGGCGAACAAGCGCCGTTCCGTTTTGAAGCTAAACCGCCAACGGTAGTGATGATGGTCGGTCTTCAAGGGGCCGGTAAAACAACGACTGCTGGTAAACTCGCTTCTTTCATGGCGAAACATGAAAAGAAACGTCCATTACTAGTTGCTGCCGACGTGTATCGTCCAGCCGCGATTGACCAATTACAAACATTAGGGAAACAATTAAACTTCCCAGTGTTCTCACTTGGAAATCAAGTAAGCCCAGTAGAAATCGCTAAACAAGCGATTGAAAAAGCAAAAATTGATGGGCGCGACTTAGTGATTATCGATACGGCCGGTCGTTTGCATATTGACGAAAACTTGATGGAAGAATTACAAAACATCAAGGCAGTCGCAAACCCAAGCGAAATCTTACTCGTTGTCGACTCAATGACAGGGCAAGATGCCGTAAACGTAGCTCAAACATTTAACGAACGTTTGGACATCACAGGGGTTATCCTTACAAAACTTGATGGGGACACTCGTGGTGGTGCGGCTCTATCTATCCGTTCTGTTACAGGAAAACCAATTAAATTTACAGGTCGTGGGGAAAAATTAGAAGACTTCGAAATCTTCTACCCTGAACGTATGGCTTCTCGTATTCTTGGTATGGGAGATATGATGACCCTTATCGAGAAGGCGCAACAAGACTTCGATGAAGCAAAAGCGCAAGAGATGGCGGATAAAATTAAAGCAAACACCTTTGACTTTAATGACTTTATCGACCAACTAGACCAAGTGAATAAGATGGGACCACTAGAAGATATCTTGAAGATGATTCCAGGGTTAAATAAAATGGCTGGTCTAAACGACTTAAAAGTGGATCCAAAAGATACAGCGCGTATGAAAGCTATCGTCTTATCAATGACTCCACAAGAGCGTGAAAATCCAGATATCTTATCACAAGCTCGTCGTAAACGTATTGCGGCAGGTTCAGCTCGTCCGTTAGCAGAAGTGAACCGTTTAATCAAACAGTTCAACGAATCTAAGAAAATGATGAACCAAATGTCCAACGGTAACATGAAAGGCCTAGAAGGCATGATGAACCAAATGGGCATGGGCGGACGTACGAATAAACTTGCTCAAATCGGTATGCAACAATACGCACGCCGTCAAAAACAAAATAAATTGAAAAAATTAAAGAAAAAACGTTAGGAAACAGCGTTATAAAATAATTTAAACCGCAACATCTTACTGAACTGTAAGGTTGCGGTTTTTTTATGGCGATGATAACGCACAGAAAGGAGAACTCAATGGGAAACAAAACGAAAACATGGCATGTTATTCCAGCGGTAGTCGCAACGGCGATTATGAGCTTTTGTGGCGTGCTAATTGAAACAGCAATGAACGTTACCTTCCCAACATTGATGACAGAATTCAATACAGATTCTTCAGGGATTCAATGGGTAACAACAGGATACTTACTGGCAATAGCCATTGTCGTGCCAATTACGGCGTATTTAACACGAAACTACACGATTCGCCAACTCTTCTTGGCAGCGAACCTTTTATTTATCGGTGGGGTCTTAATTGACTGTATTTCACCAAACTTAGCAATTTTATTACTCGGACGCTTTATGCAGGGGATTGGAACAGGGATTGCACTTCCATTAATGTTCCATATCGTATTGACAAAAGTGCCGCTGCACCAACATGGAACAGTCATTGGAATTGGAGGAATGACGACCGCTCTTGCGCCACCAATCGGACCAACATTTGGTGGTGTTGTCTCAAGTATGTTTGGATGGCGTGCAATTTTCTACGCATTGATTCCATTCCTAATTTTCTCGTTAGTGATGGGACTTTGGGCGATTCAAGCGGAAGAGTCACCGAAGAAACAACCATTCAACTTTATGGCGTTTGTGACATTAGGGATTGGTCTTGCAAGCTTACTGATGGCGATTGAACATTTATCAGTCATCTACCTTGGAGTAGTGGTTGTAGCATTTGCGGCATTTTACTACTTTAATCGAAATAATGCGCTCTTATCGTTTAAACCATTCAAGCTTGTCCGCTTCAACGCGACGCTTTATATCGTGCTAGCATTCCAAGCAGTTGTGTTAGGATTATCGTTCATTTATCCAAACTACATCCAATTAGCTTGGGGCGAAACAGCGACAGTGGCGGGGCTCTTCATGTTCCCAGGGGCTGCGATGGTTGCCGTATTATCTGTTGTGTCCGGTCGTTGGTATGATAAATCAGGTCCATTGAAGCCGATTTTAACAGGATTAGTATTTGCGGTTGTTGGAGGAGTATCCATCAGCTTCTTCTTCCCAGGGTTAACGATTTATCCGCTCTTAGCGCTAAACGTCATCTTTATGACAGGGATTGGATTTGTAATGGGAAGCAATGTAACCTATTCATTAGCGCAATTAAATTCAGAGATTCAAGCCGATGGAAATAGTATCGTGAATACGTTGCAACAGTTCACTGGTGCGATTTCAACAGCTGTTATCGCGCGTATTTTTAGCTCGTTCGATTCAAACTTAGTAACAGCAGGACAAATCAGCGTCATCTTTGTAACAACACTTGCAGTCATTGCACTTGTTGTCTTCTTATGGATTTATCCGCAAACACAAAAAAGTAAATAGAACATAAGGCAACCTTGAGAAGGGTTGCCTTTTTTTAAAACTTATCATATGAAATAGAAAGACGACTATAGTACAATAGATAGACGTGTGAAAGGAGAGAAAAATGTATTTACTAAAGAAATTATCGTGGTTTTTTAAATTAGAGTGGAAACGATACGTCATTGGAATTCTGGCGCTATCGCTTGTCAGTGTACTGAATCTGATTCCACCAAGAGTCATTGGGGAAGTTGTCGATTCTATTGATCTAAAGACCTTAACAACATCGTCTTTACTGTGGAATTTATTGCTGTTGCTCCTTTCAGCAGTAGCCATGTACGGTCTTCGTTTTGTATGGCGCCTCTTTCTCTTTGGAACGGCAAACTCTCTTGGTCAGAGATTACGAACACAGCTTTTTGAACATTTTACAAAGATGTCTCCAAGCTTCTATCAAAAGTACCGTTCAGGGGACTTAATGGCCCATGCAACAAATGATGTGAGTGCAGTTGTTACGACGGCTGGTGGAGGCGTGATGTCTGCTGTCGACGCCTCGATTACAGCGCTCGTGACGCTAGCAACGATGTTCTTTGTGCTCGATTGGCGGGTAACACTCGTTGCGATTATTCCATTGCCACTTTTAGCAATTGCGACAAACTTCGTCGTTCGTGCAGAGCATCAAAGTTTCAAAGAATCGCAAGAAGCTTTCTCACTATTGAATAACCATGTGAACGAGAGCGTTTCTGGGATTAAGGTGACGAAATCGTTCGGCTACGGTGAAAAAGAAACGGCATCGTTTTGGGAAACAAACCAAGATGCATGGAAGAAAAATAATCATGCTGCCAAATACAATAATCTATTCGATCCAATCGTTTTGATTTTCGTGGGACTTAGCTACTTAATTAGCCTCGGTTATGGTGGTTATTTAATTCAACGCGGTGAATTTACCGTTGGGGAAATGATTACGTTTATGACGTATTTAGACATGCTTGTATGGCCGCTTCAAGCGATTGGTTGGCTGCTCAATATTGGCCAACGTGCAAGTATCTCATATCGTCGTATTGAAACCTTATTGGAAGAAACAAGCGAAGTAGAAGAGGCTCCAAACGCGCTTCCGGTTACAGAAGTACGTGAGATTGATGTTGATATTCACAACTTCCAATATGAAGATGTGCCAACGTTAGAAGACGTGACATTTAACCTTCATCAAGGGCAAACGCTTGGGATTGTTGGCCCGACAGGTTCAGGGAAATCAACACTCTTAAAATTATTCCTTCGTCAATATGATGCAGGAAGAGAAGAAATTTTGATGAATGGGCGTTCGATTCAAGATTATCGCATGAACGACTTGCGAGCGCTTATGGGATATGTGCCACAAGAACAGATTTTATTTGCGATGTCGATTAAAGACAATATTCGTTTTGGTGATCCAACGCTTTCTGATGAAGCAGTCGTAGAAGCTACTAAAATCTGCGGACTGTATGACGATATTATGGCAATGCCTGAAGGATTCGATACCTTAATTGGCGAGAAGGGTGTGCTTTTATCTGGTGGTCAAAAACAACGTCTATCGATGGCACGTGCGCTTGTAGTGAACCCGGAAATTCTCATGCTAGATGATTCATTATCAGCTGTTGATGCCAAGACCGAGCATTTAATTTTAGAAAACTTGAAACGTGAACGCAGCGACAAAACAACGATGATTACCGCTCACCGTCTATCAGCGATTGTGCATGCGGACCTTATTATCGTTCTCCAGGATGGACGTATTGTGGAAAAAGGAACGCATGACGAATTAATGGCGCTTGGTGGTTGGTATGCCAAGACTTACGACCGTCAACAGCTCGAAGCGACACTTGAGGAAGGGGGAGATGCAGTTGAACATGAAGACCTTTAATCGACTCATCGCCTACTTATGGCGTTATAAAAAGTCGAGTGCGATTGCGATTTTATTTATCCTCTTATCCAGTATTACTGCAACAGTGATTCCACTGATAGCTCGTTATTATATCGATACGTATATTGATAATGGCGTATGGAATGAGGGTTACTGGCTCCTGATTGTTTACTACTCACTTTTCTTACTACGAGTATTATTAACGTATATAGGAACCTATGCCTTTAGTTATGTATCCAATAGTGTTGTTCGCGATTTGCGTCAAGAGGCCTTTTCGAATATGCAAAAACTCAATATGACGTATTTCGATACAACACCAGCTGGAGCCATCGTTTCTCGTTTAACCAACGATACACAGGCAGTCAGCGATATGTTTAGTTCGATTTTCTCGACGTTTTTAAGTACTTTATTTATCGTCGTGGCAACCCTGTCTGCGATGTTTAGTATGAATGTAGGTCTTACGATTTTAATGGTTCTGTTTATTCCGGTGATGTTTGCGTCCGTTAAAATTTATAACCATTTATCGCATAGCGTCATTCGTAAGACGCGTGAGAAGCTCAGCGAGATTAACGTGAAGTTGGCAGAGAGTGTTGATGGGATGAAGATGATTCAGGCATTTAACCAAGAAGAACGTTTAAGAAAAGAATTCGAACAAATTAACGAAGAACATGTGCAATTCTCGAATCGTTCGATTAATGTGAATAGTCTGTTCCTTCGCCCAGCGATGTCGCTGTTGAAGCTTGTTGCCTATGCGGTCATTATTTTATACTTTGGCCTTACTTGGGAAGTAGCTGGAGTGACAGCAGGGGTGATGTATGCCTTTATTCAATTCTCAAATCAGTTATTTAATCCATTAATCGATGTGACGCAAAACTTCTCGATTATTCAAACATCGATGATTGCGGCGACTCGTGTCTTTGAAGTTATCGATAATACGGATTACGAACCTGAACAACTTGCAAAAGTTAATGAGATTAAGAATGGGAAGATTGAGTTTAAAAACGTCACTTTCTCTTATGATGGGAAACGCAACGTATTAAAGAATATTAACTTTGTCGTGAATCCAGGAGAGACTGTTGCTTTTGTTGGTTCGACTGGTTCAGGAAAGTCGTCTATTATGAATCTCTTCTTACGATTCTACGATTTTAAAGAAGGGGAAATCTTAATCGATGATATCCCAATTCAACAGTATTCAAAAGAAGTGCTTCGCGATAAAATTGGACTCGTGCTTCAAGATCCATTCTTGTTCCATGGAACAGTGGCTTCTAATATTCGCATGTACCAAGATATCACAGATGAAGAAGTGAAACAGGCGAGTGAGTTCGTAGATGCTCATCACTTTATCGAGCAACTGCCACAAGGATATGAGAATAAAGTTTCTGAAAAGGGATCAACGTTCTCAAGCGGAGAGCGTCAATTAATCGCCTTTGCAAGAACGATTGCAGCCAATCCTAAAATCCTAATTCTGGATGAAGCGACTGCGAATATCGATTCGCAAACCGAAGAAGTCATTCAAACGTCTCTGAAGAAAATGCGAAACGGACGTACCACTTTAGCGATTGCGCACCGATTATCGACCATTCAAGATGCCAACCAAATCTTTGTACTCGATAAAGGTGAAATTGTGGAAAGCGGAACGCATACAGAACTTCTTGAAAAAGAGGGACTTTATTATAAGATGTATCAACTCCAAGCAGGGATGATGCAAGAATAAAACCAATAGAAAAAGACATAGCGAAACCAAATCGCTATGTCTTTTTTTGCGAGTGTAACATATTTGTTACGTAACGTAATTGTTACACCCGACGTTGAAAAAACAAAATGTATCAAAAATGATTTGTATCAAAATTGATACAAAACGAATTTTTAAATTTAAGATGTATCATACATGATACGTATCATGCATGATACACTTTGCAACAAAAAAATACCTTTGAGAAAATTCTCAAAGGTATTTTGCGTTATTATCTGCGGTTTTGTTTGCCAGCGTTACGGCCACCAGTTTTGTTTTGACGTTGTGCAAACGTTTCTTGTTGTGTTGCTTTTTGAGCAGTTTTACGTGGTGTTGTACGTTGTGGTAACACAATGTTTTCATGGTTTAATTCTTCGTCGATTTGAGCTTTAATTTTTGGACGAATATATGTGTTTTGAATCCATGATTGTAAAATTTGGATAAGGGCAGAGATGAAGAAGTAAATACCAACCCCGGCTGGTGATTGGAAAGTCATCATGAACATCATTACTGGAAGAATGTAGTTCATTGAACGACTTTGTTTTTTCGTTTCTTCGTCCATTCCCATTTGGCTGACTACTGATTGAACATAGTAAGCTACCATTGTCGCAAGGGCAATTGGTAAGAATTGTGCTCCAAGGTTGATTCCCATGAAATCACTACTTGAAATTTCGTTTGATAACAGAATTGCGTTATACAATCCACTCCAGATTGGCAATGTAATCAAGATTGGTAAACATCCTGAACCGATACCGCCCATTAATGAGACATTGTTTAATTTGTATAACTCCATTTGTTCTTGTTGAATCGCAAGTTTCTCTTGAGGAGTTGATGCTTGTTCTGCACGAGCTGTAATCTCAGCAATATATGGTTTTAATACTGCCATTTTTTCTTGTTGGACAAGCATTGTTTTCATTTGATGGAATTGTGTTGGCATCAAAACGACACGAACAAGTATTGATACGATCACAATTGCAATCGCGTAGTTTCCGTTAAAGACGGAAGCAATTTGGTTTAATAACCATTGTGTTGGGACTACTAAATAGTTATAGAGCCAACCAATTGGTTCATGGTTTTCATTATATTGAACGGTACATCCCGCAAGTAGTAGGGGAAGAACTGTTGCAACTAATAGCAGTTGAGCTTTTTTAGTTAGTTTCATAATCACTTTCCTTTTCATTTAATAACATGATTTATTGTACACGTGTTTCGTTGAAATAGCAACGTTCTTTATATAATTTGAAACTTTGTAAATTTCGGTGCATCCAAGACGTCACTTTCTTCATACCGGTCGACACGTCCATAAGGGGATACGGAAGCTTTGACTCTTTCGATAAAACGAGTGACGGCCTTTTCTTCTCCTTGTGCCACTACAAAAACAGAGCCATCCATTTTATTTTGAACCGTGCCACAAATATCCAGTTGAATCGCGAGTTGCTGCGTGAAAAAGCGGAATCCGACACCTTGAACACGTCCCCAGACACGAATTTGTCTTGTAATCATGGAAAGACCTCCTAAAAGTAGAATTATTTTGTCATCTCTATGAAACAAGATTACCATGATTTCGCAAAATTTGGTATACTAATAAACGAGGTGAAAACATGTTTAAAGTAATTGAGACAGCAGGTCAAGATGAACCATGGTGGTTTTTCGATGACTGGGAAAAAATGATTGTTTCGACTGAAGAATTTTCTTCTTTAGAAGAAGCGAAAAATAGTTTCCAACAGCATGAAGCAAGACTTGCTTCTAACTATCCAGAAAAACGATCAAAAGGAACAAGCGCCATTGCCTTTTGGGATGAGAAAGAACAAGATTATTGTGTGGCTTGTGAATGTGATGTTCAAATTTTCCATGGACTGATTTTAGTCGATGAAAATAATCAATTAGTAGAAGAGAAAGGAGAAGAACGTGGCTAAACAAACGAAGAAAAAAACACAAAGAAAAAATACAAAGAATACCAATCCGTTTTTATCGATTGAAGCTGTAGCCGTATTTATTATTGTCTATAGTTTATTAGCAACTTTTCAATTAGGATTCTTAGGAAAATTCTTTGCTAACCTGATTCGTTTCTTTATCGGGGATTTATATGCCTTCGGTGGAGTGTGCGGAGTTCTTGCGGGGTTCGGAATGTTATTCCGTGGACGCATGCCTAAGATTATGTGGAGATGGACTGCTGCAGCCATTTCATCAAGCGTGGCACTTCTCTTATTCGTGTCTGTGATGACGTATAGTAGCTTTACTAGTTCAGGTTCACCTGTTTTCCAAGAAATGATGAATCGTTTCATGGTGGACTTTACGTCTAATATCGTTTCTCAACGACTCGGTGGTGGGGTATTAGGAACACTTCTTTATTCATGTACGTATTTCCTTGTTTCACAATGGGGAACATATTTAATCGTATTCCTATTATTACTATGTAGCGGGCTTTTAATCTTCAACGTGCATTTAAGCGATGTAATGGATTTTGTACGTACGCAAACAGCGAATGCTTCTGAAAAGTTAGCTGAGCGTAAAGCCGAACGTGAAGCACGCCGTTTAGAAGAAGAACAAGAAGCTGAGGAGAAAGTTGTGGCAACACCTGTAGCACCGGCTCCTGCTCCAGTACAAACAGAAACACCTGAAAAACCAAAAGAGCCAAGAAAACCGCATTCGTTATTAGACCGAATGAAAGATGTGTTCTTTGATGAATATGAAGATGAAACATTAACTGAGGACGAATATGCAACGTCTCCAATGGTAGAACCTATTGAACCGATTCCTCCAGTGGAACCAGTAGCTCCTGCTCCAGTGGCACCAGTAATCCCACCGCAACCAGTAGCGACTGTTTCAGTTCAAAAGCCAGAAGAGCCTGAGTTTGAAGATGATGGGGAAGACATCGGGGAACTTTCAATGAGTGGGGAACAAGATGACGAAGATTATCAATTACCACCAGTGACCTTATTAAATCCCGTACAACATTCAGATCAATCGAATGAACGTACGATTGTAGAACGTAATATGCATATTTTAGAGCGTACGTTTGCAAGTTTTGGGGTGGATGCTAAAGTAATGCCAAACCCAATGATGGGGCCAGCAGTTACAAAATACGAAATTCAACCAGCAATTGGTGTGAAGGTAAGTAAGATTGTGAACTTGAGTGATGATATTGCTCTAGCGCTTGCGGCCAAAGATATTCGTATCGAAGCTCCAATTCCAGGAAAACCTTATGTAGGGATTGAAGTTCCAAATAGCCAAACAAGTTTTGTATCGTTTAGCGATGTGATTCAATCAGCGATTCAATCACCAAAACCTTTAGACGTACCATTAGGAAGAGATATCTCTGGCAATGTTCGTCTTTGCGATATTACGAAAATGCCGCATATGTTAATTGCTGGTTCAACTGGTTCTGGAAAATCGGTATGTATTAACGGCATTATCACAAGTATTTTAATGAAGACAAAACCACACGAAGTGAAATTGATGATGATCGATCCGAAGATGGTAGAGTTGAATGTGTATAATGGCATTCCGCATCTATTAACTCCGGTTGTAACGAACCCTCGTAAAGCCGCTCAAGCTTTACAAAAAGTAGTAGCTGAGATGGAAAAACGTTACGAATTATTCGCTTCAATGGGTATGCGTAATATCGATGGATATAACGCTCATGTCGAACAATATAACCGTGAAACGGGAGAAAATAACCCAACACTTCCTTATATTGTCGTAATCGTAGACGAACTTGCGGACTTAATGATGGTTGCAAGTAATGAAGTAGAAGATGCGATTATTCGTCTAGCTCAAATGGCTCGTGCTGCCGGAATTCATATGATTCTAGCAACACAACGTCCATCTGTTGACGTTATTACAGGGATTATTAAAGCCAACGTTCCTTCTCGTATTGCCTTTGCGGTATCGAGTGGTACAGATTCTCGTACGATTATCGATGCCAATGGTGCTGAGAAACTTCTTGGACGCGGGGATATGCTATATATGCCAATGGGTGAAAATAAACCAATTCGTGTACAAGGGGCGTTCTTAACGGATGAAGAAGTTGAACGTATCGTTGATTTCGTGAAGAATCAGCAAGAAGTAGAGTATGATGAAGCGATGATGCCTTCAGAAAATACAACATCTGCTGGTGGTAGCGAACCAGAAGACGAACTATTCTACGAAGTCATTGAACTATTAAAAGAACAAGAAACGATTAGTACATCTTATTTACAAAGACGATTCCGTATCGGATTTAACCGTGCAGCGCGAATGATTGATGATTTAGAAGCGCGTGGCTATGTTGGACCTGCTGATGGAAGTAAAGGAAGAAAAGTAAATGTTCATGTTTTCAATGAAAATGACGCTTCCGAACCAGGTGAAACTAACGCATAGAAATGTAAAAACCGAACATTTTTCATAAAAAATACCTCCAATGAAAAGATTTAGCTTGATTTTCATTCTATTTATGATAGAATGACTGTAGTAAATCATTTATTGGAGGTTTTTTATCGTGAAAACTAAAAAGAATTTAGCTTTATTTGCATTGACACTTGGTGCGACTGCTGTATTAGCAGCGTGTGGCGGATCAAAATCTGACAGCTCACAAGCATCTTCTCAAAACGCTGGCTCTTCAGACAACTTTAAAGCGGTAATGGTTGCAGACACTGGTGGTGTAGATGATAAATCATTTAACCAAGGTGCATGGGAAGGCCTTCAAGAATGGGGTAAAAACAACGGTGGTAAAACAAAAGGAAATGGTATTGATTACATTCTTTCAAAAGCAGAATCTGATTATACTACAAACCTTAACACTGCAGTTTTAAATGAGTACAATATTATTTTCGCAATCGGATTTAAATTACAAAAAGCTGTTGAAGAAGCAGCAAAAGCAAATCCAGATGCACACTTTGCGATTATTGATAGCGTGGTTGAACAACCAAACGTTGCTTCAATCAACTATAAAGACCAAGAAGCAGCATTCCTTGCAGGGGTTGCAGCTGGTTTAACAACTAAAACAAACAAAGTAGCGTTCATCGGTGGTATGCACGGTCCAGCATTAGACAAATTCGAAGCTGGTTTCAAAGCTGGGGTTCAAGCAGTAAACCCTAAAGCAACTGTTGAAATTCAATATGCTGAATCATTCTCAGATGGTGCTAAAGCAAAATCTCTTGCAGAAGCAATGTACGCTTCAGATGTTGACATCATTTATGCAGCAGCAGGTGGTGCAGGACTTGGAGTATTCGCAGCGGCTAAATCAATCGTTGAAGCAAATCCAGATCGTAAAATTTGGGTAATCGGGGTTGACCAAGACCAACAAGCAGAAGGTAAAGTAAACGACTCTCGTAACGTAACATTGACATCAACACTTAAAGGTGTAAAACAAGCACTTATCAAATTTAGTGAAGATGCTTCTAAAGGGAACTACCACGGTGGTGAACAAGTACTTTACGGATTATCTGATAACGGTGTTGGTTTAGCAGATGGTCAATTATCAGACTCAGTTAAGGAAAAAATTGCTGTATTCAAAAAAGCAATTATCGAAGGAAAACAAGAAGTTCCTGCGAAACCTTAATTTTAACAAACGAACTTAAATTGAGAGGAGTAGGAGTTGAAGAGAATACGAATTTCTTCGCTCCTACTTTTTTATACATAGAACATTGTGCGGGGTGAGACGATTGGTAGAAGAAACATTTGTGATTGAGATGAAAGGCATCACAAAAAAGTTTGGTAATTTTATAGCCAATAATCAAATTGATTTAACATTGAAAAAAGGCGAAATCCATGCGCTTCTTGGAGAAAACGGAGCGGGGAAATCGACATTAATGAATATCCTTTCAGGGTTATTAGAACCAACGGAAGGAGAAATTAAAGTAAATGGTGTTCCAACAAAAATTGATTCGCCAAATACAGCGAATCGCTTAAAAATTGGAATGGTGCACCAACACTTTATGCTTGTGAAGAAATTCAGCGTAGTAGAGAACATTATCCTGGGTAAGGAGCAAACAAAGTTCGGTTTTATCGATAAGAATGCGGTGAAACAAGAAATTATGGAGCTTTCTAAAAAATACCATCTTGCGGTAGACCCTGATGCAAAAGTCGAAGATATTACGGTTGGGATGGAACAACGTGTTGAAATCTTGAAAACTTTATATCGCGGCGCGGATATTTTAATTTTCGACGAACCTACAGCGGTACTAACACCTCAAGAAATCGAAGAACTGATTGTAATCATGAAACAATTAACAAAAGAAGGGAAATCCATCTTCTTAATCACCCATAAGATTAAAGAAATCCAAGCTGTTGCGGATCGTTGTACGGTTATTCGTCGCGGCAATATCATTGGAACAGTGGAAATTGGAAATGTTTCAGACCAAGAGTTAGCTGATATGATGGTCGGACGTTCCGTATCGTTTAAGACACAAAAAGAATCTGCTAAACCAACAACAGATGCCTTAGTGATTAAAGACCTTGTTGTGAAAGATAGCCGTGGTATCGAAGCAGTAAAAGGCTTAGATTTAACTGTAAGACATGGTGAAGTGGTCGGGATTGCTGGGGTGGACGGAAACGGACAATCAGAACTGATTCAGGCGTTATCTGGTTTGCGTGCTATCGAAAGTGGTTCGGTTCAACTAGATGGCAAGGATATCACGAAGTTACCTACAAGACAACGTACTGAAGGAGGCCTTGGTCATATTCCAGAAGACCGTCATAAACATGGTCTTGTTCTTCAAATGGGACTCGATGAAAATATTGGACTTCAAACTTACTATAAAGAGCCATTATCGAAAAACGGATTTTTAAATAAGAAAGCTTTTGTGGACTTAGCAGAACGTTTAATTGAAGAGTTTGACGTGCGTACACCAAGTCCAACAGTAGCCGCTGGTGCTCTTTCTGGTGGGAACCAACAAAAAGCGATTATCGCGCGTGAAATCGACCGTGACCCAAGTTTACTTATTGCAGCACAACCGACTCGTGGGCTTGACGTGGGTGCGATTGAATATATTCATAAGCGTTTAATCGATCAACGAAATAAAGGTAAAGCCGTATTACTGATGAGCTTTGAATTAGATGAAATTTTAAACGTTGCAGACCGCATTGCTGTCATGTATGAAGGTCGTATCGTAGACGTGTTAGATACAAAAGAAACAAATGAAACTGAATTAGGATTATTAATGGCGGGTTCGACAAGAGAACAAGTAAGAGCCAAGGAACAGGAGGCGTTATAAGATGAAAAATTCAAAATACAAAAAGATTCTTATTCCGGTCCTATCAGTGGTCTTAGGATTATTAGTCGGAGCCATTATCATGTGGGTGTTCGGATTTGATGTTGTAAAAGGTTATTCCGCATTACTGAAAGGTTCTCTTGGAAAACCTTACTATATTGGTGAGACTTTAAGACAAGCAACACCTTTAATTCTTGTGGCACTTGGATTTGCATTTGCAAGTTACGCAGGTTTCTTTAATATCGGGGTTGCAGGGCAAGCCTTAGTTGGATGGTTTGCTTCTGTTGCGACAGGTCTCTTGCTTCCTGATTTACCAAAAATCATCCTCTTACCATTATGTATTTTCATGGGGATGCTAGCAGGGGCTGTTTGGGCAGGAATTGCCGGTTACTTAAAAGCGTACTTTGACGCGAGTGAAGTGATTGTAACCATCATGCTAAACTACACAGCACTTCATATCGTAAACTACGTGATTCGTGAAGTGTTAACAGAAAAAGCAGAAATCACAGCTCCAGTTCCAGAAGCAGCAAGCTTAAAAATGCAATTCTTGTATCAACTGACAGGAAAATCAACCTTACATGGTGGAATCTTTATCGCGATTGCTGCAGTTTTCATCGTTTGGTTAATCATGAATAAAACAACTACTGGTTTTGAATTGAAAACAGTAGGTTTAAACAAACACGCTGCTGAATATGCAGGGATGAGTGCGAAGAAGACGATTATTCTTGCAATGGTCATCTCTGGTGCCTTAGCAGGTCTTGGTGGAGTGATGGAAGGATTAGGAACTTTCCAAAATGCATTCGCATCAGAAAGTCTTCCAAGTATTGGATGGGACGGTATGGCTGTTGCGCTTCTTGGATTAAGCAACCCAATTGGAATTCTGTTTTCTTCATTAGTATTTGCGATTCTTCGTATCGGTGGGATTTCGATGCCGCTCCTTGCGAAGATTCCAACCGAAGTCGTATCGATTGTAGTCGCATTTATCATCTTCTTTGTGGGTGCGAACTACTTAATGGAAGTTATTGTTGATAAATTCCCTCAATTTGGGAAGAGAAAGGGGTAATGAGAAATGGATTTAGTAACACTTTTACAAGTAGTTGTTGGGAACATGCTCATCTACTCAACGCCACTGATTTTAACAGGGCTTGGTGGTATCTTCTCAGAGCGAAGCGGGATTGTAAATATCGGTCTTGAAGGCACGATGGTCGTCGGGGCTTTTGCTTCAGCTGTCTTTAACTTAGCATTTGCTCCTCAATTAGGTTCTTGGACGCCATGGGTTGCACTTGGTGTAGCTGCATTAGCTGGAATGTTATATTCATCCATTCACGCGGTTGCAACAGTTTATTTACGTGCAGACCACATTATCTCAGGGACGGTGTTAAACTTATTAGCACCAGCCTTAACGGTGTTCCTTTGCCGTTTGATGTACAACGAAATTGGACAAACGGAAATCATTACGAACTACTTTGGTAAAACAACGATTCCAGTGTTAAGTTCGATTCCAGTCATTGGGAAAATCTTCTTTACAGATACATTCGTGCCAGCGTTCTTGGCGATTGGACTTGCATTTGTTTGCTCGATCATTCTGAATAAGACAAAATTCGGCTTGCGATTACGTTCTGTAGGGGAACATCCTCAAGCAGCAGATACATTAGGAATTAACGTTTACCATATGCGTTTTGCAGGAGTATTAATCTCAGGGTTCTTGGCTGGTATCGGAGGAGCCATCGTTGCTCAATCGATTACACTTAACTTCTCAGCGACAACCATCGCTGGTCAAGGGTTCATTGCGATGGCTGCGATGATCTTTGGTAAGTGGAATTCAGTGAGCGTCATGCTATCAGCATTACTCTTTGGACTTGCTCAAAGTTTAGGGGTTATCGGAAACTACATCCCAGTAATTAAAGATATTCCATCAGTTGGCTTGACGATTGCGCCATATTTGATTACTATCATTGTATTGGTAGGATTCATTGGAAAATCGGAAGGACCAGCCGCTAACGGTAAGAACTACGTAAAATCTAAATAAGAATGAGAACTGCTTTTAATCTAGGTATCACACTGTATTAAAAGCAGTTTTTTTATGAGAAGGGGTTATAAATGAAAAAATTAGTATCTTTAATCGTTGCTATTCTTGCAATGGTTGCTATTTTATTTGGAGTAAAGAACATGCTTCAAGCAAAAGAATCTACAGAAGAAGTGGAAACTTCATCAGAACAACAGCAATTGTTCCTATTTAACTGGGGGAACTATATCGATCCAGAATTGATTAAAGAGTTTGAAGCTGAAACAGGCATTCAAGTTGTCTATGAAACATTTGATTCAAACGATGCGATGGAAGCCAAATTAAAACAAGGTGGGACGCGTTATGATATTGTCTTTCCAAGTGAATCAAGCATTACAAAATTAGTGAATCAAAATTTACTTCAAAAGCTAGACCATTCAAAGATTAAAGGACTAGAAAATATTTCTCCGTTCTTATTAAACAGTCCGGTGGATAATGGAAACCAATATACGATTCCGTATTTCTGGGGAACAGTCGGAATTATGGTCAATACGAAATATATCGATCCAGAAAGTATTCAAACTTGGAGTGATTTATGGAAAGAAGACTTCAAAAACAAAGTGCTTGTTTTGGATGGAAACCGTGAAGCACTAGGGATGGCGCTTCAATCATTAGGTTATTCATTAAATTCGAAGAATGAGAATGAATTACATGCGGCAGAAGTGAAGCTAAAAGAATTGAAACCAAATGTTCGTGCGGTTCTTAATGAAGAAATCAAAACAATGATGAAACTCGAAGAAGCTCCAATTGGAATGGGGTATTCAGGGGATGCGGCGGCAGTTGCCGAAGAAAATCCAAACGTTCAATATATCTTACCAAAAGACGGCAGTGCGGTTTGGACAGATAACTTCGCAATCGCACATACAGCTGTAAACATTGAAGGTGCGTATGCCTTTATTAACTTTATGCTTCGTCCAGAAAATGCAGCAAGAAATGCCGCATACGTTGGTTATTCAACACCAAACGAAAAAGCAAAAGAGTTAATGGATCCTGAAGTGACTTCTGATGAAACCTATTATCCTTCAGAAGAAATTATCAATTCATTAGAACATTATGAATATCTAGGAAATGACTGGATTCAAAAATATAACGAAGCCTTCTTAGACTTCAAGATGGAGTTATAATATGCATTACTATTTAAAAGCTAAAAACCTCTTTATTGGAAATGCAGCGACAGCAACTAGTGGAATTTTAGAAATTAAAGACGGTCGCATTGTGGACCACTTGGACTACGATACGCCTGTTGAAGGAGAAGTGCTAGATACAGGCGACAAACTAGTCGTACCTGGTTTTATCGATGCCCATGTGCATTTATACTTGTCTGCCTTAATTCATTTAGGAAAAATGAAGGCGGTTGGTGGTCCAACGATTGAGGAAGTGGTCCTTCAAGCAAGTTCGATTCCTGAATATAATGGATGGAAAATCGGAATTGGTTGGTATGCGAGTGACTTCGGACAACAAGTCTTACCAACGAAAGAAGACTTAGATAAAGCATCAACAGACGTACCTATCTGCTTAATCGCAGGAGATGCGCATACGATTTGGCTCAATTCAAAAGCGTTAGAAGTACTCGAATTAACGCCAGATGCGATTCCACAAAACATCGGCGGAGAAGCGGTGGTAGAAGGCAGCGAACTTACAGGGGTATTTCTTGAAGCAAAAGCCATCTATTATTTATCAAAAGTCTTGTCTGTATATAAAGACGACGAAGAACAAGCTTTAAAAGACTATATGTCTTATTTAAATAAAATGGGTGTGACGGCTGTAGGGGATGTTGCCTTAACAGGTGAAAGCCCAGATGATATCGTGTATCCAGAACTGTACGGTAAGGTCGAAAAGGATGCCACAGTTCGTGTGAGCTTCTTTCCAGCGATGCGTGAAGAAGTGGAACGTAACCGCGAGCTTTACAAGACATACCGCTCTGACATGCTCCAAATGGGGGGCGTGAAGCAATTTTACGATGGAGTGACAAGTTCGCATACGGCTTATTTAAAAGAGCCATATCCAATGCCATTTTTTGAAGGAGACGTCGGTGGGCCACTCTTAACAGAAGAGAAGATGGAACGACTAACGCTTCTAGCCAATAAAGAAGGATGGCCAATGCGTATTCATACAGTTGGAGATAAGGCGATTGAATTGACGCTTCAAAACTTCAAAAAGGCGCAAGAAGAGACTCCGTTTGACGCACCGTATAAATTCAATACGATTGAGCATTTAGAAGTAATGGATCCAACAGACCTTCCTTTAACCGCTCAGCCTTCATTAATCGTTTCAGTGCAACCAAGCCATTTATTGGTAGGGTACGAGACTTTAGATGAAGAAGTTGGTGCAGAGCGTGCGCGTCATATGTTCCCGTTCAAATCTTTCTTAGAAGAGGGCGCCACGCTTGGATTTGGAACAGACACGCCAGTTGTACTAGATGTGACGCCGTTTGAATCGATGTTTAATGCGGTAGCCCGCCAAACAAAAGAGCAGTTACCAGTGCCATGCTTAATGCCGGAACAACGCATTTCAATTGGTGAAGCATTAAAGGCGCATACAAGTGGGGCAGCTAAAGCCCTCAGCCGTTTAGATATTGGTACATTAGAAGTAGGGGCGTTAGCAGATTTTGTTATCTTAGAAAAGAATATTCTTGAAAGTGACGCAGTTGAATTGTTAAACACGAACGTGCTTGCAACATACGTTAATGGTAAATGTGTCTATAAAAACTAATGAGAAAGCTAGATAGAGCAGTCTATCTAGCTTTTTTTATGTGTTTTAATCTTTTTAAAAATTGTTCTTTTTATGAAAATTACAAACAATAATGCCTAATTTAAAAGGAATGTAAGCTTTTTAAATTTTGAAAATAGTTTGAAGTTCAAAATAAACAACTAAAAAAGGTTTGACAATCAAACTATCTTTCCTATATACTTTGATTATCAAATGATTTGATATTCAAACAAAAAGGAGAAAATCTTTTATGGAACCAACTCTAGAGACCATAAACGGGTATTTGGTGGACGTCTTTAATCAAATGCTCGACATTGAAGAATCTTCGCTGGCGCAAAGCCAATTTAATGATTTATCCATTAAAGAGATGCATGCCATTGAAGCGATTGGAATGTATAACGAACATACGACAACAGAAGTCGCTAATAAATTAAATGTTACTGTTGGGACGCTAACAGTTGCAGTGAATGCATTAGTGAAAAAAGGCTATGTTGTTCGTTTGAAGAGTGAAACCGATCGAAGAATTGTAATTTTAGGTCTGACCAAGAAAGGTCGCTTACTTTATCGTCTTCATCGTAAATTCCACGAGAAATTAGTTTTAAAAACTATCGAGGGAATGAATGCTGAAGAAATGGCAGTTCTTGTTAAAGGACTTCATAATTTATATGATTTCTTACACGAGGCTGTACTAGCAAATCAAGAAGGGAAGTAGACATTGTGGGGGTTCAAGTGATAGCGACAAGTTCCTATCTCCCAACGTCCGTGATCACAAACGATGACTGGGCGAAACGAGTAGATACTTCTGATGAATGGATCGTTAAGAGAACAGGAATCAAAACCCGTTATTGGGCAAAAGAACAGACAACAAGTGAACTTGCGACAATTGCCGCAAAACGCTTAGTTGAAAAGAGCAATATCTCTCCTGAATCCATTGAATTTATCATTGTAGCAACGATGACACCAGATGCAGCAAGTCCTTCTTGCGCGTCACTTGTACAAGGAGCAATCGGGGCAACGAATGCATTTGCGTTTGATGTCAGTGCTGCTTGTAGCGGATTTGTCTTTGCCTTATCTACAGGATTGAAAATGTTGGAACACGGACAAAGAAAATACGGAATCGTCATCGGGGCAGAAACAATGCTCAGTTCACTCGATTGGGAAGACCGCTCAACGGCTATTCTCTTTGGAGATGGCGCTGGAGCTGTTCTTTTACAAAAAGATGAAGAGCCATTTTTATTGGCGGAAACATTACAAAATGATGGACAGAAATCTGAGGCGTTAGTCGCTGGAAAAAGAATGACAAATCAAACACTTTCAACCATGACAATGGATGGTCGAGGCGTTTATGAATTAGTCAGCAAAACTGTTCCAGTCAATATTCAAGAGACTTTACAAAAGGCTGGATATACTGCCGACGATATTGATTTGTACTTGTTACATCAAGCAAATCGTCGTTTAGTCGAACAAGTGGCTAAAAAATTAAAACAACCGATCGAAAAATTCCCAATGAATATCGATCACGTTGGAAACACTTCGGCTGGAAGTATTCCGATTTTACTGAATGAACTCGTAGAAAACGGGACATTGAAAATTGGAGAAAATACAAAATTACTTTTATCAGGTTTTGGCGGAGGCCTTGCCTGGGGAAGTATCACAATTACATTATAAATTTAAAATATTGGAGGAAAACACAATGACATTTGAAAAAATTCAAGCAATTATCGTAGATCAATTAGGTAAAGAGGAAGAAGAAGTACAATTAACAACTCGTCTTAAAGACGAATTAGATGCAGATAGCTTAGATTTATTCCAAATCATCAACGATATCGAAGATGAATTCGATGTGAAAATCGATACTGAAGAAGGACTTGAAACAGTTCAAGATTTAGTAAACTACGTTGATGCTCAATTAGCTGAAAAATAATTTAAAAAAAGGATGGTAACACATGAAATCAAAAATCTGCGACATGATTGGAATTGAATATCCGATTATCCAAGGAGGGATGGCATGGGTTGCAAATCCTGCGCTTGCAAGTGCAGTGTCCAATGCTGGCGGTTTAGGAATCGTTGCATGTGGACACGCTCCTGGCGATGTCGTTAAAGGATTCATCGAAGAGATGAAACGTTTAACAGACAAACCATATGGTGTAAATATTATGCTATTAAGTCCATTTGTTGATGAAGTTGTGGATGTCGTTTGTCAGGCTGGCGTGAAAGTGGTTTGTACCGGTGCTGGTAACCCTGGCAAATACATGGCGAAATTTAAAGAAGCAGGAATTACAGTAATTCCAGTAGTAGCTTCAGTTGCTCTAGCGAAAAGAATGGAAAAAGAAGGCGCAGATGCTGTTGTTGTAGAAGGAATGGAAGCAGGCGGACATATTGGTAAGTCTACTACCATGGCTCTTTTACCACAAGTAGTTGACGCGGTAAACATTCCAGTAATCGCTGCTGGAGGAATTGGTGACGGACGCGGAATGGCAGCAGCTTTAATGCTTGGTGCTGATGCAGTTCAACTGGGAACTCGTTTCCTTGTTGCGACTGAATGTACTGCGCACGATAACTTCAAAGCTTCTGTATTAAAAGCTAAAGATATCGATACTGTTATTACAGGACAAATTACAGGACATCCTGTACGTGTGTTACGTAATAAATTAACAAAAATCTACTTACAAGCTGAAAAAGAAGAAACTGGTAAAGAAAATCCAGACTTCGAACGCTTAGAAGATATTGGACGTGGAGCTCTACGTAGAATCGTAGTTGAAGGGGATACTCAAATGGGATCAATGATGGCTGGTCAAATTGCTGGTTTAATTTCAAAAGAACAAAGCTGTTCTGAAATTATCCAAGAATTGATGGCAGAATCTCATGAAGTCATCCAAAAACAACTTGCACGTTTTTAATTAAATGAAAAAAGGAATGGTGAAATATGCTTATTTAGCATACTTCCACCATTTTTTTTACAGCGCAATAGGAGGAAACTCATGAAAATCGCATTTTTATTTCCAGGTCAGGGGAGTCAAAAAGCACAAATGGGCTTAGAAATTGCTGACAACTTTGAAGTGGCAAAAGCTGTCTTTGAAGAAGCAAGTAGCGTTCTGCCTTACAGTGTGACTGACATTCTTTTGGAAGAACCTGCCGCACGTATCAATCAAACAGAATATACACAACCGTTGTTATTAACGGTTTCTCATGCATTAGCAAGCGTCTTAGAACAAGAAGGTATCACACCTGATGTGACGGCTGGATTGTCTCTAGGTGAATATTCAGCACTTGTTGAAGCAGGAGTCCTTAACTTCAAGGAAGCTCTAAACTTAGTCGCTAAACGCGGTCAATATATGCAAGAAGCGGTTGTGGAAGGTGAAGGGAAGATGGTAGCCGTACTAGGACTTGAAGACAATGTCATCGAAGACATTTGCCGTGAAGTCTCTACACCAGAAGCTCTCGTAGTTCCTTCAAACTACAACACACCAGGACAATTAGTGATTGGTGGACATGCAGAAGCAGTAGACGCAGCGAGCGAAAAATGCTTAGAAGCTGGCGCGAAAAGAGCTGTACCACTTGTGGTATCTGGACCTTTCCATACACCATTAATGGAAGCAGCGAAAGTTCGTTTTGCTCCTGAGATGGAAGTGGCAGAGTTACACGAAAGTAAATGCCCTGTATTAAGCAATACTCTTGGCACACCACATGAAGGCGTTCCTTCAAAAGCCGTTCTCTGTGATCAAATTACAAATGCCGTGAAATGGAAACAAAATGTAGAGTGGATGCTTCAAGATGGCGTAGATGTCTTTATTGAAGTAGGTCCTGGAAAAACATTGACGCAAATGGTGAAACAAATTGCCAAAGCAAAAGGTGCCTCTGTTCAATTATTCCAAACAGATAGCCTTAAAGCAATGACAGAAACCATTGAAAAAGTAAAGGAACTGAAAGGATAACGAAATGAAATTTAAAGATAAAACAGTTGTTGTAACAGGAAGCCGTCGTGGAATCGGTCTTGGAATCGCATTAGAATTCGCTAAACTTGGCGCTAATGTTGTTTTAAACGGTACTCGTGAAATTGATGCAGAAACACTTGCACAATTTGATGCTTATCCTGGTGAAGTAATGACGTTTGTTGGAGACGTTTCGAAATTCGACGTAGCTGAAAACTTTATCAACGAAGTAAAAGAGCGTTTTGGACGCATCGACGTGTTAGTCAATAACGCTGGAATTACGCGTGATGGTTTATTAATGCGTATGAGTGAATCTGATTTTGACGATGTAATGAATATTAACTTAAAAGGATACTTCAATATGATTCGTTTTGCGACTCCAGTTTTCGTAAAACAAAAATCAGGAAGCATTATTAACATTACAAGTATCGTTGGGGTTACAGGAAATGCAGGTCAAGCAAACTATGCCGCAAGTAAAGCCGGAATCATTGGTTTAACAAAATCTGTTGCTAAAGAAATCGGTTCTCGTGGAATTACAGTGAATGCTATTGCTCCTGGATACATCGATACAGATATGACACAAGCATTACCTGAAAAGATTCGTAATGAATGGGAAAAACAAATCCCAGTACGTCGTTTCGGTACAGTAGAAGATATTGCCGAAGCATGTGTGTTCTTAGCGGAAACAAAATACGTTACAGGACAAGTGTTAAACGTTAACGGCGGATTATACATGTAATCTCTTAAAGGAGGAAAACAATGAATCGAGTAGTAATTACAGGAATGGGAGCAATCACTCCTTTAGGAAATGATGTAGCTAGCTTCTGGGAAGGCCTTAAAGAAGGTAAGAACGGAATTGCTCCAATTACCAAATTTGATAAAAAAGATTTAGATGTTCATGTAGCGGCTGAAGTAAAAGACTTCGATGCTACAAAATACATGGATCGTAAAGAAGCAAAACGTATGGACTTATTCTGTCAATACGGACTTGCTGCAGCAATCCAAGCCGTTGAAGATAGCGGCATTACTCCAGAAAATACAGACTACGACCGCTTTGGTGTCATGGTTGGTTCTGGTATCGGTGGGTTAACAGTAATGGAAAGCCAAATCATCAAAATGCATGATAAAGGCCCAACTCGTGTAGCTCCATTATTCGTTCCTATGGCAATTGGAAACATGGTTGCAGGAAACATCTCCATGAAAATCGGAGCACGCGGCGTATGTACATCTTTAGTAACAGCCTGTGCAACAGGAACACATGCCATCGGTGAAGCGTTCCGTAACATTAAACATGGTTACTCAGATGTGATTTTAGCCGGTGGTGCTGAAGGTTCAATTTGTGAAATCGGAATTGCAGGATTTGCTGCTTTAACAGCATTATCAAGCAGTGACAATCCAGATGCAGCTTCATTACCATTTGATAAAAAACGTGGCGGATTCGTAATGGGTGAAGGAGCAGGGGTTCTTGTTCTTGAAAGCCTAGAACACGCTCAAAAACGTGGTGCTAAAATTTATGCAGAAGTTGTTGGATACGGTGCTACAGGAGATGCTTATCATATGACAGCTCCAAATCCTGATGGAAGCGGCGCTGGTAAAGCAATCTTACAAGCGATCGAAGAAGCAGGAGTAGAACCAAGTGAAGTGGATTATGTAAATGCTCACGGAACTGGTACTCCAGCAAACGATTCAGCGGAAACAACTTCAATCCGTTATGCGTTAAAAGAAGCTGCTGATAAGGTTCATGTTTCAAGTACAAAATCAATGACAGGACACTTATTAGGTGCTGCTGGTGCCATCGAAGCTATCGCCTGTGTGAAAGCAGTTGAGGAAGACTTCGTGCCACCAACGATTAATGTAACAGAGCAAGACGAAGCGTGTGACTTAAACGTAACTCCGAACGTTGGAGTTTCTACAAAAGTAGACGTAGCAATTAGTAATTCGTTAGGTTTCGGCGGACATAATGCCGTAATCTGCGTGAAGAAATGGAAGGATTAATACATGAATGTAGAAGAAATTAAAGAACTAATGACTTTGTTCAATGATTCAAACATGACTGAGTTTCATTTATCAAACGAAGAGTTCGAAGTGCAATTTAGTAAACGCGAGGAATATCCTCAAGTCGTTTCTAATGCCGTTGCACCTGTTGCAAACGTGGCAAGTCCAGTAGTAGAAGCTGCTCCAGTGGCCGCTCCTTCTGCTGAAGCTCAAGAAGCTCCACAAGTCGCAGCAGATGCAAAATACATTACAAGCCCAATCGTTGGGGTGGTTTACTTACAATCTTCACCAGATGCAGATCCATTTGTACAAGTGGGTAAACAAATCACTTCAAACGACACTGTATGTATTGTCGAAGCAATGAAAATCATGAACGAAATTAAGAGCGACTTCAATGGTGAAGTTGTAGAAGTCCTAGTAGAAAACGGCCAAATGGTTGATTTCGGACAAAAACTATTTGCGATTCGCTAAACCCAATTTTAGGAGGAAATTAAGATGAACATTATGACTGTAACTGACGTAGCTGAGTTAATCCCTAACCGTTACCCAATTTTATTTATTGACCGTGTAGATGAATTAGTACCAGGTGAACACGTTGTGGCACGTAAAAACGTGACATTTAACGAAAGCTTCTTCCAAGGACATTTCCCTGGTGAACCTGTAATGCCTGGTGTGTTAATCGTTGAAGCATTAGCACAAGCTGGTTCAATCCCATTATTAAAACTTGATTCATTCAAAGGAAAAACAGCTTACTTAGGTGGATTAAACAATGTTAAATTCCGTCAAAAAGTAACTCCAGGAGATGTGTTAACACTTCAAGTGGATATCGTGAAATTAAAAGAATATGCAGGAATCGGTAAAGGCGTTGCTTATGTCGATGGTAAGAAAGTCGCAGAAGCTGAATTAACCTTTATTATTGGACGTTAAGCCTATGTTTAATAGAGTACTAATCGCAAACCGTGGAGAGATTGCTTGCCGTATTATTCGTGCTTGTCGTGAGTTAGGAATTGAATCGGTAGCAGTCTATTCCCAAGCGGATAAAGATGCTCTTCATGTACAATTAGCCGACCATGCCGTATGTATCGGACCAGCTGCCTCAAAAGATTCTTACTTAAAGGTTGAAAATATTTTGAGCGCTGCCGTTACAACAGGGGCACAAGCGATTCACCCAGGATTTGGATTCTTATCTGAAAATGCTAAGTTTGCCAAAATGTGTGCGGAATGCAATATCACTTTCATTGGGCCTTCAAGCGAGGTCATCTCTCAAATGGGGGATAAAGCTGAAGCGCGTAAACAAATGATTGCGGCCAATGTACCAGTAATCCCTGGTAGTGATGATGTGGTTGAAACGGTTGAAGAAGGAATCGAACTCGCTAAGCGTATCGGCTTCCCGCTTTTAATTAAGGCAGTTGCCGGTGGTGGCGGTAAAGGGATTCGTCGCGTTGAAACTGTTGAAGAATTTGAACATCAATTTGTGACTGCGCGTCAAGAAGCTTTGCAAGCCTTCGGAAATGCCGATGTGTACATGGAACGTATTATTTATCCAGCCAAACATATTGAATTTCAAATTTTAGCCGACCAACACGGAAATGTGGTTCACCTAGGAGAGCGTGACTGTTCGCTTCAACGTAAAAATCAAAAGATTATCGAAGAAGCACCTAGTCCATCTCTTTCTTCCGGGCTTAGAAGAGAAATGGGAGAGGCTGCTGTACGTGCTGCTAAGGCGGTTGGCTATCAAAATGCAGGAACAATTGAGTTTCTTGTAGATGAAGAAAAACATTTCTATTTCATGGAAATGAACACACGTATTCAAGTAGAACATCCGATTACGGAAATGATTACGAATGTGGATCTTGTGCAACAACAAATTAAGATTGCTGCAGGAGAACCATTACCATTTACACAAGAGGATATTACTTTTAAAGGGCATGCGATTGAATGTCGTTTAAATGCTGAAAATCCATTTGAAGGCTTCCGTCCTTCTCCAGGGAAAGTAACGTTTTTACACCAACCTGTTGGTGGCATGGGCGTTCGTATTGAATCCGCATTGTATACAGGGTATCAAATCCCACCATTCTACGATTCAATGTTAACGAAACTAATTGCGCACGGTAAAACACGTGAAGAAGCGATTCTTCGCATGAAACGTATGCTTTTTGAACTCGTGGTAGAAGGTGTCGATACCAACCAAGAATTCGTTGAAGATTTATTAGATTCACCAGCATTTAGACGTGGGGACTATACAACTGCGTATGTTGAAACTGAATTTTTGAAACACTGGAATCAACCAAAAGAGAAATAGAATGATTTAGTAAAGGAGTGATTAGATGGGTCTGTTTAGAAAACGGTCGTATATCACTATTAATCGTACCAAAGTAGACTTATCTGAACAGTCTGAGTTACCTACAGTTCCGGATGGGAAATGGGTGAAATGTCCTTCTTGTGACAAGATTGTCTACAAAGAGGATTTAGGATCCTTAAAAGTTTGTCCGCACTGTGATGCTCATTTTAGAATTAATGCGGCTGAACGATTAGCCATTACGGTAGATACTTTCCAAGAACTTTTTGAGGATGAAAAACCAAAAGTGGATGTAGCCTTTCCTGGGTACGAAGCGAAATTGGAGAAAGCCTCAAAAGTAGCCAAAGAAAATGAAGCTGTAACAGTCGGTGTGGCAACGATTGGGGAAGAATCCTTTATTTGCTGCGTCATGAACTCATTCTTCATGATGGGTTCAATGGGACAAGTCGTTGGTGAGAAAATCACGAAGGCTTTCCAAGAGGGAATCAAACGCCAATTGCCAGTTGTGATTTTTACCGCTTCAGGTGGTGCTAGAATGCAAGAAGGAATCTTTTCTCTGATGCAAATGGCGAAAATCTCAGGAGCTGTGGAAGAACACCATCAAGCTGGATTATTCTATTTAACAGTATTGACGGATCCAACTACAGGAGGCGTCACTGCAAGCTTTGCGATGCAAGGCGACATTATTTTAGCAGAACCAAAAGCAATCGTTGGATTTGCTGGAAAACGAGTTGTGGAACAAACAATGAACCAAAAACTTCCAGATGATTTCCAACAAGCAGAAACTGTTCTGGAACAAGGATTTATCGATGCGGTTGTTCACCGTAAAGAAATGAAGAAGATGATTCATCGTCTACTTGTCCTTCATGGAAAGGGGTCGAATGCATGAAACCAATGAAAATTGTTGCGTTGGCACGTGATGTGAAACGTCCAACCACAAAAGAATGGATTAACGCCGTATTTGACGACTTTATTGAATTACACGGTGACCGTTACTACGCCGATGATAAAGCCCTTGTAGGTGGAATTGCGACATTAAACGGCAAGCCTGTTACGGTGATTGGAATGGAGAAGGGGCATACGCTTCAAGAAAATCTGAAGACAAACTTCGGACAAGTCCATCCAGAAGGATATCGTAAGAGTGCACGTTTGATGAAACAAGCTGAGAAGTTTAATCGTCCTGTTGTGACGTTTATTAACACAGCTGGTGCTTTCTGCGGGGCAACTGCAGAAGAACGTGGAATTGGTGAAGCTATTGCGGATAATCTTCGTATTATGAGCCACTTGAAAGTTCCGATTATTGCCATCCTTTGTGGTGAAGGCGGAAGTGGTGGAGCATTAGCGCTTGCTGTTGCCAATGAAGTCTGGATGATGGAATATGCGATGTATTCGATTCTTTCTCCAGAAGGATTTGCTTCTATCTTGTGGAAAGATGGTTCTAAGGCTAGTCAAGCCGCTGAACTTATGAAATTTACAAGTAAGGATTTGTTGGCGCAAAAGATTGTAGACCGCATTATTCCAGAAAAGAAAAAGACAAATGAAGAGATTGCTTTAGATATGAGAGAACAATTAGAAGTTCAATTGAATGAGTGGTCACAGAAATCGAAAGAAGAAATTGTAAGCCAACGTTTAGAGCGATTTAACCAATATTAGAATTTGATGAAAATCCCAAGGAGCCTGACTTTTTTGTTAGGCTCTTTTTTGTTATACTAGAGTTACCATTTTCATTGGAGGGAACAATTTATGACACGTTTAGAAAAAGTAAGAAATTCCATGAAAGAGCAAGAAATCGATGGACTTATTGTATATAGCCCATACAATTTGCGTTATTTAGCAAACTTTACTGGAACAACAGGATTTGCATTAATCACATTAACAGATGCTTATTTTGTAACAGATGCTCGTTACACACAACAAGCACAACAACAAGCAAAAGGATTCCATGTGATTGAACATAAGACAGGTTGGGTTCCAGCGTTTGAAAAAATTATTCGCGAAAACAACTTAAAATTTGTTGGATTTGAAGCAGACCATGTTTCAGTTTCACAACTAGAAATCTTTGAAGATGCGTTTGATACAGCATTAATTCCAACACAAAACATCGTAGAAAAAATTCGTGAAGTAAAAGATGAAGGAGAAATCCAAACAATCCGTGAAGCTTGCCGTATTTCAGATGCTGCATTCTTACACATTTTAGATTTTATCAAACCAGGCGTAACTGAAATTCAAGTAGCAAATGAATTAGACTTCTATATGCGTGGACTTGGAGCAAGCGGGGTTTCATTTGATACGATTATCGCAAGTGGTGTTCGTTCTTCAATGCCTCACGGAGTTGCAAGTGCTAAAGTCATCGAAACTGGAGACTTAGTAACACTTGACTTTGGTTGCTACTACAACGGTTATGTATCTGATATGACTAGAACAATTGCTGTTGGTGAACCAATCGACCAATTAAAAGAAATTCACGATGTTGTCTTACAAGCTCAATTAAAAGTAAGTGAAGCAGCAGGTCCTGGTAAAACAGGGGTAGAATTAGATAAAATTGCTCGTGACTATATTGCAAGCCGTGGTTATGGCGAATACTTCACTCACTCAACAGGACATGGTATTGGTCTTGAAATCCACGAAGCACCAAACGTTTCTCGTATTGCGACACAAGCGTTTGTACCAGGTAACGTGATTACAAATGAACCAGGAATTTACCTTCCAGGTGTTGGTGGTGTACGTATCGAAGACGACATTATTATCAATGAAACTGGCGGCGAAGTGATTCAAAAAGTTCCTCGCGAACTCATTATTCTCTAAAATAGACGGTAGTTGTGAGAATAGCTGTTTCATGGTAAACTAAATGAGAATTGGAAAATCTTTTTATGAGTAATTTTCTATCAAACAGGGAGGTTACAAAATGGAACAAAACAAAAAATATTCGAAAGATCAAGAATTAGGTGCAATTGAGATTGCTCCTGAAGTTATCGAAAGCATTGCAGGTATTGTAGCTGCACAAGTGGAAGGCTTCTATCCAGTTCCTGGATTCTTAAACACTATTTTTGGTGGAAAACAATTATCTAAAGGGGCTTATTTAACAGAAGAAAACGGATCATTCGTAATTGATATTTACGGAAATGTAGATTACGGTGTTTCAATTCCAAAAACAGCTCTATTATTGCAAAACAAAATTAAAGAACAATTATTATTCAGCTGTGAATTAGTGATTTCACAAGTGAATGTTCACGTTCAAGAAATTTTACCAGTGCATCACGAAGATGCAGAATTATTTGAATTGGGGGATGAATAGTGAGTCGTAAACCATTAAAAAGACGAGCACTACGAGTATTGGCCATTCAAGCCTTATACCAACTAGATGTGTCGCCTGAAATGCACATTGTAGATGCGCTTAGTCTTGCGTTGGAATGCTCAGAAGATTCACCTTATTCTATCGAAGCAATTACGGAAGAAGAGTTACTTAACGAAGTTCCAGAAATTGCGTACAGCATAGCATTAGTACGAGGAGTTCAAAATAACGTCGAGAAAATCGACGCGTTAATCGAAAAATACTTAAAAGGATGGAAGCTAAACCGTATCGTCCGTTTAGACTTAATCATCATGCGAGTAGCTATTTTCGAAATGACTTCTCCAGAATTAGAAGTTCCACAAACTGTAGCGTTAAACGAAGCAATTGAAATCGCAAAAACATACAGTGACGAAAAATCAGCGAAATTTATTAATGGTATCTTATCAAACTTAGTAAACGGGTAAGATTCTACTACACGAAGAGTCTGAAGCAACAGTTTCAGACTCTTTTTTAAAGGATGTGAGCAATCGCGTTCAGAAATGGAACGTTGGACCGGAACACCGGAAGGAACGTGAAACGTTCTGCGGATGTTTCGGGAAACGCATGCCATTTCTGCGATTGCGAGTTCGACTAAAACAGGATGTGAAGCAGAAAGACAGAAGCTAAGAATATTCTCACATTGCGAGAATATTCTGCTTCGTAGTCTTTCGTTCGCACAGTTTATTAGACTTTCTTGAATCACGAGTGATGAAAAGAACGCCAATAAACCACTGCGTCTAAGTCAAAGCGCAAAATTTTTGAACAGACAAAAAATTAACATATATGTTAATTCACACATATGATAATTTCACCATACATATTTTATTTTTATTAACATTTTATTTTTGAAAAAAGGAGACTTCTATGACGCAAATTCTAGATGGGAAAGCATTAGCTGGAAAAATAAGAGAAGAACTAAAACAGGAAGTACAACAACTCTCTAAGAGTGGAGTTACACCTTCACTAACGGTTATTCTCGTTGGAGAAGATCCAGCTAGCCAAGTGTACGTGCGTAACAAAGAACGTGCAGCAACAGAAGTAGGAATTCATTCAAACGTGATTCGCCTCAGTGAAGAAACAACACAAGAAGAACTATTAGAATACGTGAATACACTCAACCATGATGCTAGCGTACATGGGATTTTGGTGCAATTGCCTCTGCCAAAGCACATCGATACAGATGCAGTCTTAGAAGCGATTGTTCCTGAAAAAGATGTGGACGGGTTCCATCCAGTGAACTTAGGGAAGTTACTACAAAAGGATGAATCGATTGTTCCATGTACACCACAAGGAATCATGGAATTCTTCAAAGAATACAATATTGATCTTGTTGGTAAAGAGATGGTGATTATCGGGCAAAGTACGATTGTCGGCCGTCCAATGGCGCTTTTAGGGTTAAATCACGGTGCGACAGTTACAGTTTGTCATAGCCGTACCAAAGATTTAGCCAAAGTTGCTAAACGAGCTGATATTTTGATTAGTGCCGTAGGAAAAGCAGGACTTGTTACAAAAGAGTTCGTAAAAGAAGGAGCCGTTGTCATTGATGTTGGCATTAACCGTAATGAGGAAGGAAAACTCTGTGGAGACGTCTTATTTGAAGAAGTGGCGCCACTCACAAGTGCGATTACACCAGTGCCTGGCGGAGTAGGCCCAATGACGATTGCGATGTTACTCACGCAAACCGTAAAAAATGCAAAAAGTAAGAAGGAGTAGGACATGGAACAAGAATACTTAACCGTCACCGCGTTGACGAAGTATATTAAAACTAAATTTGACCGTGATCCGCACTTAGAACGCGTTTATTTGACGGGAGAAATTTCGAACTTTAATAAAAATAGTGTCCATAAGTATTTCAACTTAAAGGATGAAAATGCGATTATCGCAGCAACAATGTTCCAAGGTGCCTATAAGAAAATTCAATTCCAACCAGAAGAAGGAATGAAGGTTCTTGTGATCGGGCGAGTTACGGTCTATGAGAAATCTGGGAAATACCAAATGATTATCGAGCATATGGAACCAGATGGTGTCGGCGCTCTTTATCAAGCCTATGAGCAGTTGAAAAAGAAATTAACTGAAGAAGGCGTATTTGCTGGACCGAAGAAACCAATCCCAGTATTTCCTAAGAAAATTGCGATTTTAACAAGTGATACGGGTGCCGTTATCCGTGATATTCAAACAACAGTTGCTCGACGTTTTCCAATCGCGCAACTCGTGTTATATCCAACCGTGGTACAAGGAGTACACGCGGTTCCAAGCATTCTTAAAAACTTAGACTTGGTAGAACAGTCGGATGCCGATGTTGTTATTATTGGTCGTGGTGGAGGTTCCATTGAAGACTTATGGGCGTTTAACGAAGAACCTGTTGTAAGACGTGTCGCTTCATTCTCACTACCCATAATCTCCAGTGTAGGACATGAAACAGATACGACCTTAATTGACTTTGCGGCTGACCAACGTGCAGCTACACCGACTGCCGCAGCAGAACTTGCAACGCCGGTCTTAAATGACATTCATTTAACACTTGGAAACTTGACAGGGCGCTTGCAAACGACGATGCTCAACCAGTTGAATACTCGCAAAGAGTTATTAAGTAAATTAGAGAAATCTGGTATTTTTGTAAAACCAGAGAGGATGTATGAAGTCTATGCACAGCAAGTCGATCAACTGCGATTGAAACTAATGCAAGGCATGCAACAAAGACTTCACTTGGCTAAACAACAGTCGATGCAATTTACGCACCGTCTGCAATTAGTTTCGCCAGAACAAATCTTAATTCAACAAAAGCAAAAACTCGAATGGTTGCATAAGCAATTAGTCGATAGCAATCAAAATTACTTGCAAGATAAGAAAATCAGATTCCAACAATTGGTGGAAAAATTGGATTTACTCAGTCCATTAAAGATTATGACACGTGGTTACGGTATCGTGTTTAAAGACGGCGATATCGTGAAATCGGTCGACCAAATTGAAGAAGAACAACCAATTGAAATCAGACTTAGTGATGGTTTAGTGAATGCTACTGTCACAGCAAAAAATAAGGAGAGTTTATAATGGCTAAAAAAGAAATTAAATTTGAAGAAGCAATGGGTGCCTTAGAGCAAATCGTGCGCCAATTAGAAAGTGGCAATGTTCCTCTAGACGAAGCGCTTGATAAATTCAAAGAAGGAATGGAATTAAGCCAATTTTGTAATGAAACATTGACAAAAGCCGAAGAAACAGTTCGTGCAATGATTACAGTGAATGCAGAAGGAAAAGAGGCATAGTCGTATGGTGAAGGATGTTATTCAACAACTTCAACAAGACGTAGCACTTCACTTAACGAAGCTGATTGAAAAAAGAGCTTCTGACGCAAGGTTGAAAGAAGCAATGTTGTACGCCGTTCAATCCGGTGGAAAACGCATTAGACCGCTTTTAACGCTTGCAGTCGGTTCAGCTGGAACTTCGTCAAATGAAGCAGCGTTAGACTTAGCCTGTGCCTTAGAGATGATTCATACGTATTCACTCATTCATGATGATTTACCAGGAATGGATGACGATGACCTACGTCGTGGCCGTCCAACTGTGCATAAGGCGTTTGACGAAGCGACTGCGATTTTAGCAGGGGATGCATTACTGACATTAGCCTTTGAAGTTGCAGCAAATGCCAACTTACAAGCTCATCAATTAGTAGAAGCCGTGAAGATTTTATCGACAGCTTCTGGGATGAGCGGCATGATTTCAGGGCAAATGAAAGATATTGCTAGTGAAGAAGTGACGATTACTTTAGAACAAATGAAGGAAATCCATCGTGAAAAAACAGGCGAGTTATTACTAGCTGCTGTACGTCTTGGAAATCTTTTTGTAGATGATGCGAAGAAGAAAGAAGCTTTTGTCTCTTATGCAACACACTTTGGACTAGCATTTCAAATTCAAAACGACTTGCAAGATGTGTGCTGGACAAGTGAGCAAACCGGTAAAGAAACAGGTAAGGATTCAGAACTAAGTAAAAATACGTATCCGAGTCTCTTAGGAGTAGAAGGCGCAAAAGAAGCCTTAGCAAACGAAATTTCGTTTTGTAAGCGTGCATTAGAGGAAGTTGAGTTTACGCCAGAAAACCAACAAACAAAGGCGCTACTCGTTGAATTTTTAACGTATTTAGAAATATAGGAGTAACAAATGGAAAAAGAACGTGTGGATATTCTAGTCGTCCAACAAGGATTGACAGATTCCAGAGAAAAAGCCAAACGACTTGTCATGGCAGGACAAATCGTGGATGCGGTGAATCATAATCGATACGATAAACCAGGGGAGAAAATTCCTGTGACGAGTTCATTGATGATAAAAGGCGAACCGTTAAAATATGTCTCTCGTGGTGGGTTGAAATTAGAAAAAGCCTTAAAAGAATTCGATGTCAGTGTCGATGGAAAGATTTTACTTGATATCGGTGCTTCGACTGGTGGCTTTACAGATGCTGCCTTACAAAATGGGGCCAAACAAAGTTATGCACTCGATGTGGGGTATAACCAATTAGATTATAAACTTCGCCAAGATGAACGTGTCGTTGTCATGGAGCGTATGAATTTCCGTTTCGCCACTCCAGATGATTTCAAAAAAGGGCAACCAGATGTGGCTTCAATTGACGTATCGTTTATCTCGTTGAAACTAATTTTACCGCCATTAAAACCAATTCTAAAAGAAGGCGGAGACGTGCTTGTATTGATTAAACCGCAATTCGAAGCAGGTCGTGAACGCATCGGGAAAAAAGGAATTGTCAGCGATCCAAAAGTACATGAAGATGTATTAGTCGATATTTTAAGCTTCAGTGAACAAATTGGATTCACTGTCGAAAAAGTAACGTATTCACCAATCACTGGTGGAAGTGGGAATATTGAATTTTTAGCGCATTTAAAAAATACGGCTCCAAGTGAGGTTCATTCGTTTGAAGAACTCGCGCGTGAGACGGTTAAAGAAGCGCAACGATTAAAAAAGTAAAGGGTGACGAACTTGATTCAAGAGATTTACATTAAAAATTTTGCCATTATCGAAGAAGTTCAGTGTACGTTTGAAAAAGGGATGACGGTATTAACCGGGGAAACAGGCGCTGGGAAATCGATTATTATTGATGCGGTGGGCCTGTTGATTGGTGAACGTGCATCGCTCGAAATGATTCGTTATGGTGAAGAAAAGTCCTTGATTCAAGGGGTATTCCGAATTGAGGATCCAGCCGTTGTTGAAAAGTTGCAAGAATTCGGGGTTGAAGTTATTGAAGATGAATTAATGATTCAACGTGAATTATTGCAAAATGGGAAATCAAATTGCCGTATTAATGGACAGTTAGCGACTGTTGCGCTCCTTAAACAAATCGGACCTTATTTAATCGATATTCATGGTCAAAATGAGCATTTCCTCTTATTAAACGAAGAGAAACACTTAGGGCTATTAGATGAGTTTGCACACCATCAAATGGGTTCATTAATGGCCGAGTACGATGAAGCATACGCTAAAGTGGTTGCTGCCAAACAAGAGCTTAGAGCCTTGCAAACGGCAGAAAAAGAAGACGCACAACGCGTAGATATGTTGAAATTCCAGCTTCAAGAAATCGAAGAAGCCAATATTTATGTGGGTGAGGAAGAACAATTAAGTGAAGAAAAAGAATACTTCACTCATTTCCAAAAAATCCAAACGGCACTTCAAACAGCTCTTGCTGCTCTTGAAGGGGAAGAATACTCAAGCGTCGATGCTATCGGTGAAGCTACCCGTGAAGTAGAAAGCCTAGAATCGATTTCAACAAGCTTTAAGACACTCTCTACGCAAATGAGTGAGGCTTACTATCAATTACAAGATGCCGCAAGTGCGATTCGTCATGAAATTGAAAATGCAGAATTTGACGAAGAACGTCTGGCCTTTATTGAAGAACGTCTTGATATTTACTATCAATTAAAACGTAAATATGGGGATGATGCAGAAGAAATTCTAGCCTTCCAAGATAAAGCAAGAGACGCTTTGAATAAGATTGAAAATAAAGAAGCATTGATTGCTGAAATAGAAAAAGTGTTGAAACAAGCTACTCATGAAGCCTTTGCGATTGCAGAGAAGATTTCAAATATTCGTAGAGAAGTGGCTAAACGCTTAGAAGCAGATATTGTGAGCGAATTACACGGACTATACATGGAGAATGCGCAATTTGCCATTCAATTTGAAACTTCAGATACCCTACTGGAAACAGGGATTGACATCGTTGAGTTTTACATTTCAACGAATAAAGGGGAACCGTTGAAGCCTCTTAGCAAGATTGTCTCCGGTGGGGAGTTGTCGCGTATTACATTAGCGATGAAATCCATCTTCACAAAAGAACAACTCGTTGGAACGATTATTTTTGACGAGGTGGATACAGGTGTTAGCGGACGTGTGGCGCAGGCGATTGCTTCGAAGATGCACTACATTTCAGAATACGCTCAAGTGTTGAGTATTACGCATTTACCACAAGTGGCAAGTATGGCGGATACCCATATTCATATTGAAAAAGTGGAAGAGGGCGAACGTACGCATACGATTCTGAAAGTGATGGATGAAGCGGAACGTACAGAAGAAATCGCGCGTATGCTTTCAGGTACGACGATTACAGCATTAACACTTGAAAATGCAAAAGAATTACTACAAATTTCAAACGCAATTAAACAGGAAAATGATACACGAGCAGAAGGTGAACGCAAATGACAAAAATCTTTGCACATAGAGGGAGTAAAGGGACTCATCCAGAAAACACACTCGCTTCATTTAGAGAAGCAGTGCGTGTAGGGAGTGATGGCATTGAACTCGATGTCCATTTAACAAAGGATGGGCATTTAGTCGTGATTCATGATGAAACGGTTGACCGTACAACTAATGGTACTGGAGAAATCAGAACCTTAACGCTTGCAGAAATTAAAGCAATGGATGCAGGAAGTTGGTTTAATGCGACATTTGCAGGCGAGAAGATTCCAACGCTAGAAGAAGTACTCTTATTGCTGAAAGAGTTAGATTTTAACGGTCAATTAAATATCGAGTTAAAAACTGATATTATTCAATATGAGGGGCTAGTTGAGAAATGTCTAGCCCTTCAAAGTACCGAGAATTGGCCATTTGCAATTGTTTATTCTAGCTTTAACCCATATACATTAGTTGAGCTCAAAAGATTAAATCCAACTCAAGAAATTGGACTTCTCTTTGAGTCAGAGGAGTGGGCAAACAAAGGTGACGCTATGCTTGAAAAAGAAGCATACCATCCTGATTTGAAGTTGCTCGATTGGACGCTTGAATGGAATACGAATCAATTGCCTTTACGTGTATGGACTGTGAATGAAGATAAAGACATTAACCGTTGCTTTGAACTACAGATTGAAGCCATTTTTACGGACTATCCGGAAAAGGCGTTGCAATTAAAGGAGAACTATGAGCGATAAGCTACCAAAAATTATGATTATCGTGGGACCAACCGCGGTAGGAAAAACAGCTCTCAGTATTGAACTAGCAAAACACTTCAATGGCGAAATCATTAATGGAGATTCGCTTCAAGTGTATAAAGGTCTTGATATTGGGACAGCAAAAGTTACTGAGGAAGAAAAAGAAGGCGTTCCTCATCACCTGCTAGATATTTGTGAGTGGGATGAACCTTTTACTGCAAGTGACTTTAAAGAGAAGGCCGAAGCTGCTATTGCAAACATTACGAGTCGTGGGAAGCTACCGATTATCGTTGGTGGCACTGGACTCTATATCGAAGGACTCCTATATGGATTCCATTATAGTGGCGAGGGCTCGAATGATCCGGACTATCGTTTATTAAAAGAACAAGAACTGGAAGAAAAAGGTTCAGAAGTACTTTGGAATGAATTAAATGCCGTAGATCCAGAAGCCGCTGCAAAGATTTCGGTGAATAATCCTAGACGCGTGATTCGTGCGCTAGAAGTGATTCATGCGACTGGGAAGAAGTTTTCAAGCCTCGAAATTCAAAAGACACCACACTATGATGCGTTTATTATTGGGTTAAATACAGACCGTTCGCTTCTATATGAGCGCATTAATTTACGTGTAGAACTGATGTCACAGGCTGGTCTTGAAGAAGAAGCCAGAGTGTTATATGAAAAATCAAAAGGCTTAGATATCCAATCGATTAGTGGAATTGGATATAAGGAATGGATTCCATATTTTGAAGGGGAACAGTCGCGCGAGGCAATTATCGCGACTATCCAACAAAACTCAAGACGATACGCGAAACGACAATTAACGTGGTTTAGAAATCGACTACCGCAAATTCGTTGGGTGAATTTATTAGAGAATCCAAAAGAGAAAGAAGAACTATTAGAAGAACTATCAGCTTTTGTAGAGGAGGGATAGAATGGAACAAAGAGAACGCGTACTAATCGTAAGCGTACAAACGACGCAAACGGATGAGGATTTCACATATGCTAACCAAGAGCTAGCGCAATTAGTCGATACAGCGATGGGGGAAGTGGTGGCTACCGTTACTCAAAAACGAGAAACAATCAGCGGCCGTACCCTTGTTGGGAAAGGGAAAGTCGAAGAAATTAGTCACTTGGTTGATGAACTAGAAGTGGACCTTGTTGTATTCTATCAATCGCTCACAGGCTCGATGGTGAAAAATCTCAATGAATCGATTAACTGTCGTATCATTGATCGTGTACAATTGATTTTAGATATTTTTGCAATGCGTGCTCGTTCTAAAGAAGGGAAACTTCAAGTACAGCTCGCGCAATTAAACTACTTACTACCTCGTCTTTCAGGGCAACGAGAAGGCTTGTCTCGTCAAGGTGGGGGAATTGGTACTCGTGGTCCAGGGGAAACACGCCTAGAAACCGATAGACGTTATATTCGTAAGCAAATCCAAGATATCGAAGAACAGTTAGAACAAATCAAGAAACATCGTGAACGTTCGCGTGAGAAGAGAAAGAGTTCTAATGGATTCCAACTAGGATTAATCGGATATACGAATGCTGGGAAGTCTACGATTTTAAATCAATTAACACATGCGGGGACTTACCAAATGGACCAATTGTTTGCGACTCTTGATCCATTAACTAGACAGGTGGACTTGTTCCCGAATTTCGAAGTGACTTTAACAGATACGGTAGGATTTATCCAAGAGTTACCAACGACATTGATTCATGCGTTTGAATCGACGCTTGAAGAAAGTGCTGATGTCGATTTATTAGTTCATGTGGTAGATGCGTCAAACGCGCAGTTCTCTCTACATGAAAAGACGGTTATCGATTTAGTAAATGACTTGGAAATGCAAGAAATTCCGATGGTGACTGTCTACAATAAGACAGACTTAATCGAAGGCGAATTCCAACCTAACCTTTATCCATCGATTCAAATTTCTGCAGTGAATGAAGCAGATGTGGAACGATTAAAAGCTTTCTTAAAAGAACAAGTAAAAGCGCAAATGACATACTATGAAGAGTGGTTAGACGTGACGCAGACGAAAGAGTTGAATCAGCTTCAACAACGCACACTTGTCGAGTCATTGAACTACGATGAAGAGAAAAATCAATATTGCGTAAAAGGGTATCGAAAATAAAAATATTTAACGGCTTGAAACTTTGAATTCAAGCCGTTTTTTGTGGCGTAGATTTGTAATCTAACCCCAAAACGCGTATAATATTGAGGATAAGGAATTTTTCAGGAGGCCATCATGAAAGAGGTAAAAGCAATCTCAGCAATTTTAAAAGAGAAGTTCGATATTTCGTTTAAAAACGAGGCATTGCTCGTCGAAGCGATGACTCACTCTTCGTATGCCAATGAGCATAAAGAAATGAAGGGAATCTATAACGAGCGCATCGAGTTTCTTGGAGATGCGGTTTTAGAACTCAATATTTCAGATTGGCTCTTTAGACAATTTCCTCATTTTAAAGAAGGACAATTAACGAAACTAAGAGCACAAATTGTTTGCGAAGATAGCCTATCAATGCTTGCAAAGGAATGTTCTCTGAACGAGTACTTATTACTTGGTAAGGGAGAAACACTGAGCGGTGGGCGTGAAAAGCCAGCTGTTTTATGTGACGTGTTCGAGGCGTTTATCGGTGCACTTTATCTTGATAAAGGGATGGAAGAAGTACAACGTTTCTTAGACCAAGTGATTGTTCCTAAGATTAAAAATGGACGTTATGAACTGATTACTGATTTCAAAACTGAGTTACAAGAGTATTTGCAACAAAATGGGACAGTTCATATTCGTTATGAATTGATTAAAGAAGAAGGACCTTCGCATGATAAAGTATTTACTGTTCAAGTAACTGTGGATGGGAAGAAATACAAAACTGCGAGTGGAAAAACGAAGAAGGCAGCCGAGCAAATGGCTGCAAAATTGACTATGGAAGAACTAACACAGAGTTCACTTTCATAGAAAGAAAGGATTAAAGCATGCAATTAGAAAAAATTGAAATGTCGGGATTTAAATCATTTGCCGATAAAACAACAATTGAATTCGATAAGGGCGTGACTGCGGTTGTAGGACCTAATGGTAGTGGAAAGTCGAATCTTTCTGAAGCGATTAAGTGGGTTCTTGGGGAACAATCGGCTAAGAGTTTACGTGGGAAACGGATGGATGATGTTATTTTCGCAGGTTCTCAAACAAGAAAACCAGTGAATATTGCTGAAGTTAATCTGTATATCAATAACGAAGACAAAGTGTTGGCAACGGATCAAACACAAGTCGTGTTAACGCGTCGTTTGAATCGTAATGGGGCAAGTGATTTCTTAATTAACAAGAAACCAGTTCGTTTAAAAGACATTACAAACTTAATGATGGACTCAGGGTTAGGGAAAGACTCGTTCGCTTTGATTTCGCAAGGGAAAGTTGAGCAAATCTTTAACGAAAAACCTGAAGAACGTCGAATGATTATCGAAGAAGCGGCTGGAGTTTTAAAATACAAAGACCGTAAAAATCAAGCGCAACGTAAATTGAATCAAACACAAGATCACTTGAATCGTGTGGAGGATATTCTTCATGAGATTGAAGGCCAATTAGCACCGCTGGAAGAGCAACGCGAAAAGGCGATTACATACGTTTCGAAGAAAGAACAGTTAGAAGATGTGGAAACAGCCCTCTTAGCGGTTGAAATCGAAACATTAAACGCTCAGTGGAAAGTAGCCCTTCAAGAAGTAGAGCAACTGCAAGAGCAATTAGCGCAAACAGAAGCGCTATTAGAAAGTCTTCAAGTGGATATTGAGGAAAATCAAGTAAAACTTGAAGCTCGTAACGAAGAACTCGATGCTAAGCAAGAAGAATACGTCGAATTAATCCAAAAAGTCGAACAATTGGATGGTCAACGTAAAGTCTTTGAGCAACGTCGTCAATTTGCGGAACGTAGTGATGAGGAAAATCAAGAAGCATTAGCTGCTACGCTTCGTGAGTTAGAAGAAGTGGAAGCAAAATTAACTCTTCTTGAAAAGAATCAAGTCGAGCGTAAGGTTGAATTAAAGAACGTAGAAGAGGCTTGGAGCCAATTAGTTGAAGAATTAGACCAATTAAGTCAAAGTAACGAGGAAAGCGTTAAAGAGCTTCAAAATCGTTATATTGAGCAATTACAAGAAATCTCACGTTTACTCAACCAAGAGAAGAACCTTGAGAAGTCAATGGAAGTAAACCAAAACACTCAAGAAAAAATGACGGAGCGTTTTGATTCCTTTGATGAAGAACATCGTGCTTTAGAAGAAAAAGCAAACCACTTTGTTGAGAAAATTGAAGAACTCACCAAAGAAGAAGCCACTTCTGAAAAACGACTTTCGCAGCTAAGAGAAAAATTAGCAAAAGTGAATGAGAAACATGCAACTCTTTCAAGTGAAGGCATGGAAAAAGAACGCCATCTTCAACAATTACAAGCGACAGTTCGAAGCTTAAAACAAGTTTCTGAAGATTACGCTGGTTATTATCAAGGGGTTCGTGAAGTACTGAAACATAAATCAGAATTGCCAGGTGTGGTGAATTCCGTAGCGGAATTAATCCGTGTAGATGAACAATTAACAACAGCTATCGATATCGCGCTAGGAGCGACGAGCCAGCATATCGTTGTGACCGATGAGAAGGCTGCTGCAAAAGCGATTACGTATTTGAAGACGAATCGCCTGGGTCGTGCAACGTTCTTACCATTATCGATAATTAAAGAAAAACAAGTTCCAGATACAGTTCTGAACCAAGCGAAAAAAGTCGACGGATTTATTGGTATCGCAAGCGAACTTGTTTCAACAGATAAAAAATATGCTTCTATTATCAAAAACTTACTTGGAACTACACTTGTAACAACCAACTTACAAGTAGCGCAATTATTAGCAAAACAACTTGGTTACCGCTATCGTATTGTGTCACTTGAAGGGGATGTCGTAAACGCGGGCGGTTCGATGACAGGGGGAGCTTCTAAGAACTCTGGCCAACAGTCACTCGTTCGTCGTAACAGTCAACTAGAAACAGTGACAAAGCAATTTGAAGAAGCAAAGACTGAATACGAAAAAATATCAGCACAGTTCCAAAAAGTGACAGCTGAAAAGAACAAGCTAGAAGAAGAGTATCGCGAATTAAATGCGAGTCATACTCAATTGGAACAAACCCTCAACCAATTAGAATTCCAATCAAGATTTGCACTTGAAGAAGTTCAAAAACACGAACGTATTCAACAAGCAAACCAATTTGAAATGGATGAACTCATTGAAGCATATGAGCAATTGGAAGAGCAATATGTTGAAAACCATGAGAAATTGGTAGCCCTTCAAAAAGCAAATGCATCCTTGAAAAAAGAATTGGATTACCTTCAATTATCGAATGAAGATAAGACCCAACAAATTCAAGAAAAGCAAAAAGAATTGCAAGAACTTGGAACCAATCGTGCTCGTGTACAAGAGCAATTTAACCAAGAAAAACGTGAAATTCATCAAACAAAACTTCAAAAAACTCGCTTAGAAGATCAAATTGAATTATTACATTCTAAGAAATCGGAACAGTCTCGTAATCAAGAGGAAGACGAAGCGATTTATGCGAAGATTCAAGAAGAGTTTGATGCGTTAAAAGGTCAAGTGGATGAATTAGATGCACTGATTAAGGAATTACGTGAGGAGCGTTCGGCACTAGAAATTCATGTAAAACAATCAGAAGCTGCTAGAACTCAAGCGCAACATCAATTACAAGATCAGTTGAAGAATCAAACACGATTAGAAACGAAAGCAAATCGTTTTGAAATCTCGATTGACCAAAAATTAACGTACTTGAGCGAAGAATACGAATTAACGTTTGAAGCAGCAATCGCTAAAACAACACTTGATATGTCGATTGAAGAAGCTTCAAAACTCGTTCGTAGCTTAAAACAACAAATCGAACAAATGGGTGCTGTAAACTTATTAGCGATTGAAGAGTTTGAAGCGGTACAAGAACGTTTCACATTCTTAACGGCGCAACAACAAGATTTACTAGAAGCTAAACAAACGCTGGAAGAAACGATTACGGAAATGGACGAAGAAGTAACTACTCGCTTCAAGACTACATTTGATGCCGTAAGTACTCAATTTGAGCGTACATTCCCACGATTATTTGGCGGTGGACGTGCAACACTTGAATTGACAGACCCAGAGAACTTACTTGAAACGGGGATTGAGATTATTGCTCAACCACCTGGTAAAAAGCTTCAATCACTCAGTCTACTTTCTGGTGGGGAACGTGCCTTTACCGCGATTGCATTACTATTTGCAATCTTAGAAGTGAAGCCAGTTCCGTTCTGCTTACTCGATGAGGTTGAAGCAGCACTGGATGAGGCAAACGTAGCGCGTTACGGTCGTTACCTAAAAGAATTTACAAATCGTACGCAATTCATCGTAATTACGCACCGTCGTGGTACGATGGAAGAAGCCGATGTATTGTATGGAGTAACCATGCAAGAATCTGGGGTCTCAAAACTTGCTTCAGTTAAGTTTGAAGACTTCGATGAATTAGAAGAAGCAAAATAGGAAATAAGAGGTGGCAAACGTGTGCTACCTCTTATATTTTTAATAAAGGATACGAGGGCGAACGCTCAGGACTGAATCACTGGACTGATATGCCGCAAGGGACTTGGAACAAGTCGTGCGGATATATCAGGAAGTGGACGTCAGTCCTGTGAGCCCGAGTTCAACACGAAATGGCTTGTTTTGTGGTATACTATAAGAGATACGTTCAATAAGCGTATAATGAAAGCAGAAATGCTTAAAGGAGTTTTATAGTTGATTAAATTAATTGCACTAGATTTAGATGGAACATTATTAACTGGTGAAAAGAAAATAACGGAAGAAAATAAAAAAGCCATTAAATTGGCCAAAGAAAATGGAATTAAAGTGGTTCTTTGTACTGGTCGACCAATTGTAAGTATTGTTCACTTACTGGAAGAATTAGACCTAATGGGGGATGATGATTACGCCATTAACTTCAATGGTGCTTTGATTCAAAAAACAAAACATGGTGAAATCGTCTATGAAACAGGACATACTGTTGAAGATATGAAGTATTGCCATGAAGAAGTCACAAAAGTTGGGCTACCATTAGTTATGATTGATACTGTGAGAGCTTATGAGCCAACGCCTCCAGCAGGACGTCCGTCAATTTATAACACATTACCACACCCAATTACATTTGAACAAAAGAATCCGGAAGATTTTGAAGAAGGACATATCTTTAATAAAGCTGTTCTTTGTATCGCTCAAGACATTTTGGATGAAGGGATTGCGAAATTACCAAAAGAATTCTTCGAACGCTTCAACTGTATGAAATCAAGAACCTTCTTGTTAGAAGTTGTTCCTAAACATGTTTCAAAAGGAAACGGCTTGAAGATGTTAGGAGAAATCCTAGGAATTTCATTGGATGAAATGGCAGCATGTGGTGACGAGGAAAACGACTTACCAATGTTAACAGTTGTCGGTTATCCAGTTGCGATGGGCAATGGTTCTAAAGAAGTCAAAGATGTGGCTAAATATGTTACAGCAACAAATGAAGATTCAGGTGTCGCAAAGGCCATTTATCATATTATTGAAATGAATAAACAAGCGTAAAGTGAGGGGAAAATATGGGATTATTTGATCGAATTAAACGTGCCTTTACCGGTGAAGATGAAGTCATTAAACATGAGGAGACGAAAGAGTCGATTGTTATTGAGAAATATGACAAAGGGATGGAGAAAACGCGTCGTAGTTTCTCAGATCGTTTAAACGAATTCCTAGCAGACTTCAGAGAAATCGATGAAGACTTCTTTGAAGATTTAGAAGAAACATTTATTTCTTCAGACGTTGGTTTTGAAATGACTTTAGCCATTACAGATGCCTTACGTGATGAAGTTCGTCTGCAAAATGCAACGACTTCAGGCCAAGTAAAAGAGGTCATCATTGAGAAGATGGTCGACATTTACGAAAAAGGTGAAGATAACTTATCTGCATTGAAGAAAGCAGAAGGGCGCCCAACTGTATTAATGTTTGTCGGCGTGAATGGGGTTGGTAAAACAACAACCATCGGTAAAATCGCTTGGAGATTAAAACAAGAAGGCAATAAAGTATTACTGGCTGCAGGAGATACGTTCCGTGCCGGCGCCATTCAACAATTAGAAGTATGGGGCGAACGTGTAGGCGTTCCTGTCGTGTCAGGTCGTGAAGGTGGAGATCCATCATCTGTTGTATTCGATGCGATTAAGAAGGCAAAAGAAGAAAACTTTGATTACTTATTAATCGATACAGCTGGTCGTCTTCAAAACAAAGTGAACTTGATGAAAGAGTTAGAGAAGATGAATCGTATTATCTCTCGTGAAATTGAAACAGGTGCAGATGAAACATTATTAGTGTTAGATGCAACAACTGGTCAAAACGCTCTTGTTCAAGCGAAACAATTCGGTGAGACGATTAACATTACTGGGCTCATCTTAACGAAATTAGACGGAACTGCAAAAGGTGGGGTAATCCTATCAATTCGTCACGAATTAAACATTCCAGTGAAATTTATCGGATTAGGAGAGCAAATGGACGATTTACAACCGTTTGAACCAGAACAATTTATTTACGGTTTAGTAAAAGATATGCTATAATACATCTATAATAAAATTTGAAATGAGGCGAAATGATGGAAAATAATCATTATGGTGTTGAATCCAGTATTGCTGGACGCAATCAATTTTTCATGAAAGTATATGCTTGGATGTTTGGAGGACTAGCAATTTCTGCTTTAGTTGCTTACCTATTTAGTACAGTTCCAGCGCTTTATAGTGCATTCTTCAATTTCATGGTAACGACTCGTGGATACGGAATGTGGATTATCTTTATTGCGCAATTAGTACTTGTTTTTGTAATGCGTCCAAATTATGAAGAACTTGGTAGACCAGTTCGTTATATTGTTTCATATTGTTTATATGCAGCATTAACAGGATTTACATTCTTCATAGTAACACAAGTTTATGAGTTAGGAAGTATCGTACAAGCGTTTATTTCTACTTGTGCGTTATTCGCAGGTTTATCAATCGTTGGATTTACAACGAAGAAAGACTTAACAAGTTTTGGTCGTCAAGCAATGGGAGCTTTATTAGGGTTAATCATTGCTAGCTTGATTAACTTGTTCTTCTTCCATAGTTCATTAGTTGAATTAATCATGTCTGGTATCTCATTAGTAGTATTCACCGTGTTAACAATGTACGATACTCAAAAACTAAAAAATATGTATGACTACTACGAAGGACAATCAGCATTAGAAGGGATTGCAATTCTAGGTGCATTAGAATTATACTTAGACTTCATCAATATCTTCTTAGATATTTTACGTTTATTCGGAAGCAGAAAAGACTAATCAACACTTTTATAGCCTAGGTTCGCCTAGGCTTTTTTGTTTGCCTTCATTTAAGAAGTATTTGAATGGTTCTGAAAACTATTTAATGCATTTTCACGAGAATTCATGTATACTACATAAGTACGCATTAACGAATTAGGAGGATGTTAAATGTTTGAATTAAATGCATTCGATTATGAGGATATTCAATTAATCCCAAATAAATGTATTGTAAATAGTCGTTCGGAGTGTGATACTACGGTTAAATTAGGGAAACACACCTTTAAATTACCGGTGGTTCCTGCAAATATGCAAACCGTTATTGATGAATCTGTTGCTGAATTTTTAGCAGAAAACGGATATTTTTATATTATGCACCGCTTTGATGAAGCTAGTCGTTTACCATTTGTAAAACGAATGAAAGAACGTGGATTAATCTCATCAATTAGTGTGGGTGTAAAACCTCAAGAATATGATTTTATTGTAGAATTAAAAGAAAATGGACTTGTTCCTGATTACATTACAATTGATATCGCGCATGGTCATTCTAATTCAGTGATTGACATGATTAAGCATATTAAAAAACATTTACCAGAGTCATTTGTAATCGCAGGTAACGTAGGTACTCCAGAAGCCGTTCGTGAATTAGAAAACGCTGGTGCTGATGCTACTAAAGTAGGGATTGGACCTGGTAAAGTATGTATTACTAAAATTAAGACTGGTTTTGGTACTGGTGGATGGCAACTTGCTGCACTACGTTGGTGCTCAAAAGCTGCACGTAAACCATTGATTGCAGATGGGGGAATCCGTACTCATGGAGACATTGCTAAATCAATTCGTTTTGGTGCTACTATGGTCATGATTGGATCATTATTTGCTGGTCACGAAGAATCTCCAGGTAAAACTGTTGAAGTAAATGGAATGCTTTATAAAGAGTATTTCGGTAGTGCGTCAGAATTCCAAAAAGGTGAACGTAAGAACGTTGAAGGTAAGAAAATTGTCGTTCCTTATAAAGGATCGTTGCAAGATACACTTATTGAAATGCAACAAGACTTACAATCATCAATCTCTTATGCAGGTGGTAAAGATATTGAAGCCATCCGCAAAGTAGATTACGTCATCGTTAAAAACTCAATTTTTAACGGAGATTCAATTTAGAATAATTAACGAGCAGAAGGAGAAATCTTTCTGCTTTTTTGTTTTTCGTGTTTATTCTTCGGAATATGTTTGATATACTATGGAAAAGAACTCAGTCAAAGTGAGGCGCGACCTATGTGGTTATTTAATCGAAAAAGTAAACGTAAAGATGACTTTGAAATGGAAGAAACGTTTTATAGTGAATCTGTGGAAGTGGATAGTGATTCTGATGAGGAAGCTTATCATCAAATTGCCGATATCATTACTGGTCATAGTGAACGTATCAGACAACTTTTAGAGAGTTATTTTGATAATCCTGATTTGTTGATTGAAGAACTACGAGAAGATGATGTGGACTGGAACGATGAGTTCGCTGACCTTTTGGAACAAGCGCAAGACGATTATTGGTTACTAATGCTATTAACACTTGAAAAAGAAGCCTATGCAACACAAATTTATTGGAGAGATAATGCGAGTACTTTAGCTAGTAAGCTTCCCAAATTAAAGTTGTTAAAAGGAATCGCACAGCAAGAATTGCAGACTTGCTCTGTAGAGTGTTCTGTATCAGAGTATTTAGAGTGTGTTTCTGCAAAATTGCAAGAAGTGGGAATCGCATTAGGTACGATTGAGTTGGATGATGAGAATGTTTTAATTTTTTCGATATTAGAAAGAAGAGTAGAACGTCTCAACAAGTTAATGAATAATGTTGAAAAAAGTTGGAAGCAAATTTCGTAAAGATTACAAAAATGTTACGATTTTGCTTCTTTCTATTTGAAATCTTAAGAATTTCTTTGTAAAATAAATTGAATTACAAGGAGGATAGGAATGGAAAAACGTAAATTTAAGTTTCTTTTGGGATTAATGACATGTGCATTCGCACTTTCTGCTTTAGCGCCAATTGCTGCTGAAGAAACCACACAAGAACCGGGAGAAGGAACTACTGTTGTTGAACAAACAGAGGCTCCAGAAACAACAGAAGCTACTGAGACAACAGAGCAAACAACGACAACAACAACTTCGAAAGAACTGCCGATTGCAGAAGATATTTTCGAGATTACAGCTCGTTATGGGTATGATGTAAGTGAATACTACAAACCTGAAGGGGCTATTTTAGTCGATGCTGAGACTGGTCAAATTCTTTATGGGGATAATATTGATAAACCATGGGATCCAGCGAGTACCACTAAATTAATGACAGCGTATCTTGTGTATGATGCGATTAAAGCAGGCAAGCTCACATTAGATACTAAAATTACGGCAACAGAAGAAGATAGAGCTATTTCTACTATCGATGATATTAGTAATAACCAAATCAGAGCAGGAATCGAATATCCGGTGCGCGATTTACTTTATCTGATGATGTATCCTTCCTCAAATGTTGCGACAGTGATGTTATCACACGCGATTAGTAAATCTAACGAAGAATACATTAAGATGATGAATGATAAAGCCAAAGAATTAGGAATGACAAATTCTAAATTCTATAACCCTAGTGGGGCTGTTGTGTCAGCGTTTCGTGGCTTATATGTTGTTGAAGGTGTGCCAGATGAGTACAACCAAACAACAGCACGTGATTTAGCAACATTAGCATATTACTTCTTAAAGAACTATCCAGAATTCTTAGAAATTACAAGAGAACCAGCTGTTACAACAATGGAAGGAACTCCTGTAGAAGAAACGTTCTATACATTGAATCAACTTGCAAGTGGGATGCCTCAAGGATATTTTGATGTAGATGGATTTAAGACAGGTTCATCACCAAATGCAGCACTAAACCATGTGATTACTGCAAAAGGAAAAGGACGTCGTCTGATTGAAGTATTAATGGGTGTTGGTAGCTGGAGCGACTATAACACAAGTGTATTTTACCGTGCTCAGTTCGGGAACGCTCTTTTAGAAAAAGGATTTACTGAATATCATGAAGAAACAGTGTTAAAAGCTGGGGTTCATGAAATTGATGGTCAAAAGATTAAAGTAGAGAAAGATATCAAAGTTATAACAAGAGGCGATGAAAAACCAACATATAAACTTGTTGGAGATGAAATCATTGTGGAACATACTTTCCCAACTTTAACAAAAGATATTAAGTCGAATGTATTTAAAGTGACAAAAGTGGTTGAAGAAACAACGACAGAGGAAGCCTCATCAACAGAAGGTTCAACGAATGGTGGAATCTTATCATTTGATGAAGATAGTGATCTTGGAACATTTGCGAACTGGTTAAGAAGCCTAAGCAAAAATCCTCTATTATTAGCGGGTATTATTTTAACACTCAGCGTATTTATTAGTGGAATTGTTCTTGCAACTGTTCAAGTCTTTAAAAAGAAAGATTAACATAAAAAAATAACCCTTGAGAAAATTTCTCAAGGGTTTGTTTTTTGCTTATTGGAAGAATGCCCAGAGCCAGTCGATAATAAATCGTAGGCCGATTGTGTAGGCAGCCAGTGTAAATGGTTTAAAGACTAAGATGATAATAATGAATTTCTTATAAGTCATCTTTGTTAAACCAGCGAGCATACATAAGAAGTCATCCGGTGAAACAGGGAAGAACATCATGAATGCAAAGAAGTAGTCGAACCATTGTCCTTTATCCAACCAATTGATATAGCGATTATACGTATGTTCGCTAACCATTGATTTTACGAATTGCTGACCGTATTGTCTTGCAAGATAGAAGGCAATGATGGATCCAATCACAATACCGATGTAGTTATAAATGTTTCCAACCCAGTTTCCGTAAATATAAACACCAGCAATACTAGTGAGCGCTCCAGGAATGATTGGAACAACGGTTTGTAGAATTTGTAAAAAGATAAAGATTGGTGGACCCCAAATTCCCGCTTGAAGCATATAGGCTGATAACGTCTCTTGTGATGTAAAGAGGCCTTTTTGCCAAGCCCAAACGATAAAGACCACTGTCGCAATTGCTCCGAGAATTGAAGCAATGTTCATGACTTTTTGAGCCGTAGGGGAAAGTGGTTTTCCTTGTTTAATTTCTTCTGTAGTCATTATTTCTCCTTTTATGATAACAAGTTTCTTTCTGTTGCAACTTTATCATAAAATTGTTGCCACTGTTCTAGAATACTTTCTTTTGAATAGAATTGTTCGCCACGTTTTGAACCTTCACAGGCTTTTGCGTAATAATCGGCGTCTTCTTTTAGTTTTGTTAACTCGTCCTTAAAAGTTTGTTGACTGTTTGCTTTTAAGTAGTAGTCAAATAAAATTGGTTTGTACTCTGGTAAATCACGTAAGAGTAGTGGGATGTTTGCGTTCATCGATTCTAAAATCGTCATTGGGAATAATTCCTCGAATGAAAGTTGAAGCATCACATCACCCATATTAAAGAACTCATTCATACGATCGCGTTCAACGAGTCCAAGGAAATGAACGTTGTCTGGAAGATCATCCATGTGTTCCATAATTTCTTTACGACCTTCAGAGATACCTTTAAAAGCAAAGTTTCCAGCCCAAACAAATTGGATATCTGGCATTTTAGTTGCTAAGTCGATAAACTCAAGAACACCTTTACGCATTTGAAGCTGACCTGCAGAGACAACGGTAAATTTGTCTGGATCTAATCCGAATTTCTTACGTAAATCTGCTTTGGATTGGTCTGTAATTTTATAGAACGTTTCACGAGATACGAAGTTTGGAATGTACGTTACTTTAGAACGATCGACCCCATACTTTTCTAAATCATCAATAAAACGAGGATTTACAGTTACTAAATAGTCTGCTTGTTTATAAAATGATAAAACATATTTATAGAATAACTCTTTAATTGGTTTTGGAAGAGAAATACTTTTTTCTAATGTTTCTGGTAAAAAGTGAACAGACGCAATTGTCGGTTGCTTTTTATTGTTTAAAAATGATTTGAAAAGAAAATCTGGATTAATGGTATGGATATGGTTAATGTCAGCAATTTTAAGCTGATTCACAACCACTTTATAGCCTTTTAATCCTTCAGTTACAAGGTTTATTTGTTCCTCTGTCGCAGACATAACTCCTTGGCCTTTAACGCTGTCTGCACGAGTTAGCATATTGATTGTAAGCATAGTATCTCCTTATAAGTGTAATTCATAGCTATTTTACCATGAAATCGCTCATTTGGAAAATAGGTTCCTAATCTTTGGATAAATTTAATGTTTTTGCCTTCTCGGGTGAATTTTTGTATACTAGACAAGAAGAAAGAAACGAGGTCATTTATGAAAAAAGCGAAAAAGTCAAACCGAAAATCTAAAGAGGAAGAAATGACATTAGTGGACTGCTATTATATTCCAACGGTGATTGCAGAACAGTTTCGCTTACTAAGAGAGCACTGTGCACTTGAAGTTGAAAGGGAATTAGCAGCGTTATTTCCAAAAGTGACAAGAGAATCTAGAGAAGATGTTGGAGAAGTTGTCGTTTCTTATAATGAAGACGGCGTTTTAACGTGTGAAGTCACATTAAGCCCTGTTGAAGTTTCTAAATTAGAAAAGGAAATCTCAGCAGACCGCCTGAAAAAATACATCGAATCAAAAATAATAAATTAAGAATCATAAACTGGGCAATTGTCCAGTTTATTTTGTTTTTAAAGCCGATATTTTAGAAAGGGTCTATTAGTTTTGGTACAATTAAAGTAAGAACAAATGAGGTGATTTGAAATGACACATGAAATTCAAAATTTTACATTCCAAAATCCAACAAAGATTTTATTTGGAAGAAATCGTATTGAAGATATTGATAATGAAATTCCTAAAGACGCTAAAGTATTAGTTCTTTATGGGGGCGGCTCTGTTAAGAAAAATGGATCATTTGATCGTGCTGTTAAAGCTTTAGGGAATCGTGAATGGGATGAGTTTTCAGGAATTGAAGCCAACCCAACATTTGAAACATTAATGAAAGCTGTTGAGAAAGTTCGTGCTGGTAACTTTACTTATTTACTAGCTATAGGCGGCGGTTCTGTGATTGATGGGACTAAATTTGTTTCTGCAGCAAGTCTCTTTACAGAAGATCCTGTTGATTTATTTGGATGGGGTGTAGGTAAAGGATTACCTGTTCAAGAGGTTGTTCCTTTCGGGACGATTCTTACACTTCCTGCAACGGGTTCAGAGATGAACTCAGGTGCGGTGATTACACTTGTTGAGAAAAAAGCTAAAGTAAGTTTCCGTGGGCCAAAGACATTCCCGGTATTTTCAGTATTGGAGCCTGAATTGACCTATACATTACCGGTACGTCAATTAGTGAATGGTTTGCTAGATACTTTTATCCACGTGATGGAAAACTATTTAACATATCCAGTAGGAGCACTACTTCAAGATCGTTATGCAGAAAGTATTTTGCAAACGTTAATTGAAATTGCACCTCGTGTCATTGACACAGATCATATTGATTACAATGACCGCGGAACATTTATGTGGTGCGCAACAAATGCATTAAATGGAACGATTAACTTAGGCGTACCAACGGACTGGTCTTCACATGCATTAGGTCACGAAATTACATTAAATCATGGTATTGATCATGGTCGTACATTATCGATTGTCTTACCAGCAATGATGAAAGTAAGAAAACAGCAGAAATTTGATAAATTAGTACAATACGGAAAACGTGTATGGAATTTATCAGGAAGCGATGAAGAAATTGTTGATGGGGCAATTGCTAAAACAGAAGAGTTCTTTAAATCATTAAGAGCTCCAATTCGCTTTAGCGATGTGAATCTAGGTGAAGATGTCTTACAAGCTTTAGTGGACGGCTTAACACGTCACAAGAAAGTGAAATTATCTGAGCATGGAGATTTAACGCCAGAAGTCGCAATGGAAGTGTATAAAGAAGCGTTATAGTTTTTTAGGATAGGTGTTTTGTGTTTCTAACCGTAGGAGGGGATAGAAATGGGTAAGCAGTCCATCTACGAAGAGTTTCTTCGAAATAGAAAGAGGGTTCCAAAAATTCCGTATTCATTCATGAAAGATGCCGTGGATGGGAAGGGAGAGTTCTTTGCCTTTGCACTCGGAAAACGCGTGAAGAGTCAAGACCGATTACCGCAATTCTATCATGCGATGACAAAACTACTGAATCCAAATGTGGAAGTATGCGAAGGTATCCTAAAGTTTGATATTCCAGTGATTTACTGGATAGAGCCTCTACTTATCCATTGGAAGGAGTTTGTCGACCAGTTATCCTCCGAAATGAAGGACTTTCTATGCGATCGATTAACGGTATTACTTGAAGTCACTACCGTAAAAGAAGAATTTAGATTAGTGTTAATGCTACTAGTATTTTTTGATAATGAAATCACTCAGCGGAAGATTCAATACTTCGAGAAACATAGTGCGTATACTTTTTATATCGTGTTTGCAAAATCTTATTGCATTCATGAGAGTCAGTGGAGAGAGTATCTAGAAAAACTCGAACCCTCACTTAGTGGATATGGACGCTTATATTACTTATTCTTCTATCCAATCAGAACGAAAGCAGATGCTTTTTATTTACTGAATGTGATGATGAAACAAGTTAGCATGCGACCTATTGCTGCCAAAAGTTGTATGTATCATCCAAAATTACTTCGTGTCATTATGGCGCATGAAATGACTCCAGAGGTTGAACGCAATTATCAACTGTGTATTTTACATGGTACAACTGATGAACTCTTTAATCAGTGGTTAGTAGAATCCATTTATCCATTGTCGTTTTTAACGAAAAAGAATCGCTGTCTCACTATAGAATCGCTAGCACTATTATATCGAATGAAAGAATGTTTAGATTTAGAACTTTCCATTTGTACAGATGTGGAATCGGAAGAGTTTCATCAATACCATTATTTAAAAGGTCTCGTGGATAAAGTCATTTGGTCGTCGCAGTCAAAAGTGGAATCCTTAATAGAGGCTTCGTTGAAAGTAACCAATCGTGATGATGCTATCATTTTATTTGTTTTAAGCAAAACGAATAGTAAACTACGATTTTCACAGTTCAATAAACTGTTAGAAAAAGATCCATTATCGCTAACGGCATTAGAGTACATTGAGAAATCAACTTCGAAAGTCTTTATCGAAGGTACGATTGATTACATAAAAGGAGTTGTAAGACCCGAAGTTTATGACTATATGAAGCAACATTCGACTTTGGTTTTACCTCCTCAGTTCTTCGCGCTATCGAAATGGCATGAGGTCATTTTAAGTAAGATGATTGAGTTTCAACTCATCGATTACGACTATATTTGGCAAGTGCTTCATTTTCCAGACCATCTAGTGCGCTTGAAAGTGATAGAATTATTAAAAACGTTAAAACTATTGAGTAAAAAAGAGGTGCGATTATTCTTATATCCTGTATATAAGGATGAAATGGACCGAGAGTTAAAAGATGAATTCGAAAAAATTGTATGGCAACGATAATGTTTAGAAAGGAAGATTGAATGGCCAGTGAATTAATTGAAAGTAAACTAAAGAATCTTCCTGATTTACCAGGTTGTTACATAATGCGAAATGCTAATGACGATATTATTTATATCGGGAAAGCCAAAAATCTAAAAAATCGTGTTCGCTCTTATTTTAGAGGCGCCCATGATACAAAGACGGAAAAATTAGTGAGCGAGATTCACCATTTTGAGTATATTGTGACAAAGACAAATAAAGAGTCTCTCTTACTTGAGATTAACCTGATTAAAAAATATCAACCGCACTACAATATTAAGTTAAAACAAGGAACGATGTATCCTTACTTAAAGATTACAAACGAAAAAGACCCACAACTAGTGATATCTCATAAGGTAGAAAAGGATGCGGGGATTTATTTTGGTCCTTATCCAAATGTCACTGCAGCGACAGGAACGCAGCAACTCATCCAGAAAATTTATCCACTTCGAAAATGTGGAAAGAATGAAACACGAGCTTGTTTCTATTACCATCTAGGGCAATGTATTGGTTGTTGTGATCATGAAGTTTCAAAAGAAGAGTATGATGCGCAGATTAAGAAAATCCAACGATTCTTAAACGGAGATGTGAAGACGATCAAAGATGATTTGGCCTCAAAGATGAATGAAGCTTCCGAAAGACTCGATTTTGAAAAGGCGATGGATTATCGTGATCAAATAAAGTACATCGAAGCAACTGTCGAAAAACAAAATATTATGAATGCGGACTTTACGAATCGTGATGTATTCTCTTATGTCGTTGATAGAGGATGGATTTCGATTCAAGTCTTCTTACTCAGACAGTCAACGATTATTAAACGTGAAGCAGCGATGTTTCCAATTTATGACCAGATAGAAGATGAAGTCCTATCATTTATCATTCAGTTTTATGAAGACCAAAACCATATTCTTCCAAAAGAAATCTTGGTTCCAGAAGCGATTGATCAAGAACTATTATCAGAAACGCTTGGCGTGAAGGTGATGACACCAAAACGTGGCTCTAAGAAACGAATGTTAGACCTAGCTACTCAAAATAGTGAGATTTCATTGAATGAGAAGTTCAGAAGAGAAGAGCAAAGTCAGTTGAAGACAAAAGGTGCCTTAGAAGAACTTGCAGAAGCATTAGGGTTAGAAAAAGTATCAGTGATTGAATCGTTTGACCATTCGAATATTCAAGGAACTAATCCTGTATCCGCGATGGTGGTCTTTAAGGATGGAAAACCAGACCGAAAGAACTACCGTAAGTTCAAAGTGAAAACTGTTGTGGGAAGTCACGAATTTGCGACGACACAAGAAGTCATTCGTAGACGTTATTCAAGATTATTGAGAGAAGGAGCTAGACTTCCAGATTTAATCTTAATGGATGGTGGTAAAATCCAAATGAGAGCAGCCATTGAAGTTTTAGAAGATGAATTAGGTCTAGAGATTCCTGTATGTGGAATGGTGAAAAATGAAAAACACAAAACCGCTACATTACTCTATGGTGAAGACTATAAGGAAATCGATTTAGATAGAAAAGGGCAAGCGTTCCAACTGATTCAACGTGTGCAGGAGGAAGTTCACAGATTTGCGATTACATTTCATAGACAAGTGCGAAGTAAAAATACATTCGCTTCGAAATTAGAAATGATTGATGGTGTCGGTCCGCAAACAAGAAAGAAACTATTGCGTCATTTTAAAACGATAACAGCAATGAAACAAGCCAGTCTTGAGGAGTTACAAACTATCGGAATTTCCGAGAGAGTAGCCAGAAATATTCTTGAAGAACTAGGTAAATAACTATATATTTTTTTGAAATGAAACAGGTTGTAAAATCTGTTTCATTTTTATTTTGTTTTTCAAGCTTTATTCATTGTGTTTTAATGGGGAGTATGGTATCGTTCACTATGTTGAAAAAATAAACAAAAGGTGGTTAAACCAATGAAAAAATGGATGAAAGCTGGTTTCGTTGCTGTGGCTACATTATTAGCAGCATGCGGAGCAAACACAACTAAAACACAAGAAACAACTGTATCAGTTTCAGAAGCGCAAGCGAACTGGGACAAAATTGTTGAATCAGGTGTCATTAAAGTATCAACTGCAGGTACTTTATATCCACAATCATTCCATAATGATAAAAACGAATTAACTGGTTATGATGTAGAAATTATGAAGGAAGTTGCGAAACGCTTAAACCTTAAAGTTGAATTTACAGAAATGGGTGTTGACGGAATGTTAACAGCTTTAGACAGTGGTATGACAGATATCGCAAACTACTCAATTGAAGAAGGTGCGAAAAACTTCGACGCATACTTACACACTACACCTCATAAATACTCATTTACATCAATGGTTGTTCGTGGAAGCGACAACTCAGGAATTCATTCTTGGGAAGATGTAAAAGGTAAAAAAGCTGCTGGTGCTGCAAGTACAAACTACATGAAAATTGCTAAAAAACTTGGTGCTGAATTAGTCGTATATGACAACGTAACAAATGACGTATATATGTCTGATTTAGTAAACGGACGTACAGATGTAATTATCAACGATTACTACTTACAATCAATCGCCGTTGCTTTTGCTAAAGATAAATATGACATTAAGATTAACGAAGGCGTTTATGCAAACCCATATAGCGCAAGTTTCTCAATTTCACTAAACAACACTGTATTACGTGATAAGTTCAATGAAGCTATGGATGCGATGAAGAAAGACGGAACTTTGAAAAAAATCTCTGAACAATTCTTCGCTGGTCAAGACGTAACTGAACCTAAAGATTTCAAGACAGAAAAAATCGATATTTCAGATGTAGACTAATATGTTAAATAAAATTTTTGATATTAATATTGCGATTAATAACTTTTGGTTTATTCTTAGTGGATTGGGATATACATTAGGAGTCGCGTTAACGAGTTTTGTATTCGGAACGATTTTAGGATTCGTTCTCGTTTTAATGAGACGTTCAAGATTCCGTTTATTAAGATGGATTGCGACTTTTCATGTTTCCTTTATGCGCGGAACACCAACGCTAGTATTTTTATTCTTACTATATTTTGGTTTACCATTCTTAAAAATAACGTTACCGGCTTTAGTCTGTGCGCTCCTTTGCTTTAGTATTGCAAGTAGTGCGTATATTTCTGAAGTATTGCGTTCAGCAATGGATGCAGTCGATAATGGCCAATGGGAAGCAGCGATGTCTCTTGGAATGAGTTATCGACAAACGTTGCAAAAAGTCATCGTTCCACAAGCGTTTCGAATCGCCATTCCACCATTAAGTAATGTGTTGCTTGATATGATTAAGGGATCGTCTCTTGTAGCGATGATTTCACTACCTGACATTTTCCAAAATGCGAAAATTGTTGGTGGACGTGAGCAAAACTATATGACGGTTTATATTTTGGTGGCCATTATTTACTGGATTATCTGTTTGCTTTTCGAACAAGGGCAACGATATTTAGAAAAGAAAATGGCACTTTAATAGAAAATAGTACAGAGAACTGTGTAAAAGCAGTTCTCTTTTTTTATACAAACGTTGAAACTATTTGAAGTATAGGCATTTCTTCGTTAAAATGAATAGGACTCAAAAGAACAAATGGTTATCGGAAAGGACACTTATGAATACAAAAACAATTTGGGAGCAACATGGCTTCCACACATTAACACCGATACAAGAAAAGACACAAGAACTGATTAAAGAAGGAACAGATATTGTAGCTATCTCACCAACAGGGACTGGTAAAACATTAGCGTATGTCGTTCCTATTTTGGAACGCGTAAAAGCGGATAAAACGCTGCAAGCTTTGATTGTGGCGCCTTCTCAAGAATTAGCTCAACAAATTGGTGCGGTTATTAGAGAATGGAAAACACCTGAAATCCGTGTGCAAGTTTTAGCGGGTGGGGCAAACGTTAAACGCCAAGTAGAGAAGTTAAAGGAAAAACCAGAAATCGTTGTAGGGACACCTGGACGATTACTTGAACTTTCTAAACTTCGTAAATTAAAGTTACATCAAGTAGAACTGCTCGTATTAGATGAGGCAGATTATCTACTTGATCCTGAGCAATTGAATAACACAAGAGAGCTTGTGAAGAAACTTCCTTCTGAAAGACAAGTGCTTTGTTTCTCTGCGACAAAGAATAAGAACTTAGAAGAAGTTAATAAATGGATTAATATGCTTCCGACTTTTGTTGAAGTTTCTGAGGGGAACTCTTCGCATTCGAACGTAACTCATGGATATATCGAGTGTCCAACTAGAAAACGTGATGAAGTGCTACGCAAGCTAGCTTTCTCTGAAAATGCAAACCAGGCATTAGTGTTTGTTAATTCGATTGCAAATGCTGCATTACTTGGAGAAAAGTTAGCGTATCATCAAGTTCCAGTTGCACTTCTTTCAAGTGATGCTCATCAAACGGAACGTAAGAAAGCTATTGACTTATTTAAGAAGGGTCAGATTCCATTCTTACTGAGTACCGATGTCGCGCAACGTGGTCTTGATATTGAAGATTTACCACTTGTCATTCATTATGATATTGCAGATTCTACAGAGCAATATACTCACCGTTCAGGACGTACAGGACGTATGGGGAAAGAAGGGTTAGTTCTCAGTCTAGTGAATGATCGAGAATTAAGAGACTTGAAGAAGGTTGCAGGAAAACATAAACTGGTACAGTTTGAACTATATGCAGGACAATTAAAACCAGTCACACAACCGAAAAAGAAAGAAGTAAGTTCTAAGAAACCAACTCAGAAGCGAAAGAAGGGGAATAAGAATGGAAATCATCGAGGATTTAAAAAGTCAAATTAGTTTTTTCGGATTCGAAATGACGGATGCTGATAGCTTAGTGGCTTTGGAAAAAGGAGAGCAAACCTTTGTACTCTATTGGGCTAAAGATGGTTTCGTTCTATTTGAAACTTCTAAAGAAGGTGTATGGAGAGCGAATAGACCAATCGTTATCCCTTCAGAGCGTATTCAAAAGGTTTCCATGGAGAAGAAACTTTTAGGAAATCCCAAATTAACATTGCAATATCTTGATAAAGAGGAAACTTATGTCGTACCTATGAAATGTGGATTTCATCAAAATCAAAAAGTAGAAGTCAAGAAACTCATGAATACAATAGAAGGATTAAAAGGGTAGTTGTATGGATATCATTAGTTCACCTAAAAATGAAAAAATTAAAGAGCTTGTCAAACTTCAGACTGCAAAAGGTCGTAAGAAAGCAGGGATGTATCTTCTTGAAGGAGAGCATCTTGTAGAAGAAGCGATTAAAGAAAATGCGCCGATTGAATTAATTGTGGTTACTAGTAATCGTATTGATGACTATCAAAATTTGTTAGCTCAAACAGATGTACATGTACTGGTAGTGTCGCAAGATGTCTTCCATAAGTTATCAATGACAGAAACAACTCAAGGAATTATAGCGGTTGTTGAAATCGTTAAGCAGGAGATGTTACCTCATAGTGGGCGATTAATTGTGTTAGATGCGGTTCAAGATCCGGGAAACTTAGGAACGATTGTGAGAACAGCAGATGCTGCTGGATTTGATGCGGTTGTTTTAGGAACAGGAACGGTTGATTTATATAATGATAAAGTTCTTCGTTCAATGCAAGGAAGCAATTTTCATATTCCAGTGTTTCAAGCGGATTTGAAAGATTACTTGCCAACGCTTAAAGATAAAGGTGTGAAAGTGGCTGTAACGGCTCTTCACCGTGATTCAAAAGACTACACTATCTTACAAGGCTCAACAGATGTAGCTATCGTTGTTGGTAATGAAGGCCAAGGTGTCTCTGATGACGTGATTGATTTAGCAGATGTCGTAGTGACAATTCCGATGTTTGGAAAAGCAGAGTCGCTGAACGTCGCTATTGCTTCGGCGCTATTAATGTATAAAACGAAAGAGATGAAGGAGTAACAATGGATAATAGACCAAATCCAATGGGAAAGAAACGCCCAATTCTTGAAACGGTTAGAAATATGACCATTATTTTCTTTGCGTTAAGTGCGATTGCAGCATTATATAATTTTGCCTTAGCAGCAAGAGTGCTAATTATGGCAGTAGTGATGTTAGTTATCTATATCTGCATGTTTTTATCTAAAAAGAAGAATACAGAGAGTAAAGAAACAGAAACAGAAGAGTCGTAATAAAGCTGTAAAATCAATTGACAGAATGTTCGTCTTTAGGTATACTAATTTAGTACTGTTTCAGTAGCTCAGCAGGATAGAGCATTCGCCTTCTAAGCGAACGGTCGGGGGTTCGAATCCCTCCTGAAACGCTAAATTATAAAGAGTATTATCGGATTTATTTCGATAATGCTCTTTTTTTATTTTTGCTTAGTGAAAATAAAGTGTGAAAAGAGACACATTGTGAATATAGAACTTTAGATTGTGAAATTTTTCATTCTGTTTCAAAAAAATAGTACAGCGAATTATCCTGTTATAATACATCTTTCACAACTTTTAACACATTAAAATCGCGATTATAGCAATATTTAACAAAATCTTTGTATTTTTTTACACTTAAGTATTGCAACTAATTTTTATTGTGTTATAATATTCATGTAGATAGCTGTTATAAGTTTCACAACCAATTATCTAAGGAGGAAAAATTTATGGAACAATGGAACGGTTTCAAAGGTAAAGTATGGAAAGAAGAAGTTAATGTCCGTGACTTTATCCAAGAAAACTACACACTTTATGAAGGAGACGACAGTTTCTTAGCTGGACCTACTGAAGCTACTAAAGCTTTATGGGCACAAGTAATGGACTTGAACAAACAAGAACGTGAAGCTGGTGGTGTCTTAGACATGGACACTAAAGTTGTATCAACAATCACTTCACATGGTCCTGGTTACTTAAACAAAGATTTAGAAACAGTTGTTGGTTTCCAAACTGAAAAACCATTCAAACGTAGCTTACAACCATTTGGTGGTATCCGTATGAGTGAACAATCAGCTGAAGCTTACGGATTCAAGATCGACGAAGAAATTTCTCGTATCTTCCGTGACTGGCGTAAAACTCACAACCAAGGTGTATTCGATGCTTACACTCCAGAAATGCGTGCAGCTCGTAAATCAGGTGTTATCACAGGTTTACCAGATGCATACGGACGTGGACGTATCATCGGTGACTACCGTCGTGTAGCTTTATACGGGGTTGATCGTTTAATCGCTGAAAAACAAAAAGACTTCGCAAACATTGGCGATGGCACTATGTCAGACGATGTAATTCGTTTACGTGAAGAAGTTTCAGAACAATACCGTGCATTATTAGAATTAAAAGAATTAGGTAACATCTACGGATTCGATATTTCTAAACCAGCTTCTAACGCTCGCGAAGCTTTCCAATGGTTATACTTAGGATACTTAGCAGCTATTAAAGAACAAAATGGTGCGGCTATGTCTCTTGGACGTACTTCAACATTCTTAGATATCTATGTACAACGTGACTTAGAAAACGGAACATTAACTGAAGAACAAGCACAAGAACTTGTTGACCACTTCGTTATGAAATTACGTTTAGTTAAATTCGCTCGTACACCAGAATACAACGCATTATTCTCAGGAGACCCAACTTGGGTAACTGAATCAATCGCCGGTGTTGGTGAAGACGGACGTCCATTAGTAACTAAGAACAGTTTCCGTTTCTTACACACATTAGTAAACTTAGGACCAGCTCCAGAACCAAACTTAACAGTTCTATGGTCAACTCGTTTACCAGAAAACTTCAAATTGTTTGCAGCTAAAACTTCTATTAATACATCTGCAATCCAATATGAAAACGATGATGTAATGCGTCCAGAGTGGGGCGACGACTACGGAATTGCTTGCTGTGTATCTGCTATGCGTATCGGTAAACAAATGCAATTCTTCGGTGCTCGTGCTAACTTAGCGAAAACATTATTATATGCGATCAACGGTGGTATCGATGAAAAATCTAAAGCACAAGTTGGTCCTAAATATCAACCAATCACTTCAGAATACTTAGATTACGATGAAGTAATGGCTAAATACAACGACATGATGGAATGGATCTGTGGTTTATACTTAAACACATTAAACATCATCCACTACATGCATGATAAATATAGCTACGAAAGAATTGAAATGGCATTACATGACACTGAAATTCTACGTACAATGGCAACTGGTATCGCTGGATTCTCAGTAGCAGTTGACTCATTATCAGCTATTAAATATGCGAAAGTTAAAACTATTCGTGACGAAGATGGCGTTGTTGTTGACTATGAAGTAGAAGGCGACTTCCCTAAATATGGTAACAACGATGACCGTGCTGACGAAATCGCTGTTTGGTTATTGAAAGAATTCATGACTAAAGTTAAAAAACATAAAACTTACCGTAATGCTAAACATACAACTTCTATCCTTACAATTACTTCTAACGTAGTTTATGGTAAGAAGACAGGTAACACTCCTGATGGACGTCGTGCAGGCGAACCATTTGCACCAGGTGCTAACCCAATGCATGGTCGTGACACACACGGAGCATTAGCTTCATTATCATCAGTTGCTAAAGTACCTTACAAATATGCATTAGATGGTATCTCAAATACATTCTCAATCATTCCTAAAGCTTTAGGACGTGAATTAGATGTACAAGAAGAAAACTTAGTTTCTATGTTAGATGGTTACGCTTCTAAAGGTGGTCACCACTTAAACATCAACGTATTCAACCGTGATACATTATTAGATGCTATGGAACACCCAGAAGAATACCCACAATTAACAATTCGTGTATCTGGTTACGCAGTTAACTTCATTAAATTAACTCGTGAACAACAATTAGACGTAATCAACCGTACAATGCACGAAAGCATGTAATCTAAAGGTGTGAGGTCGACTGCTAGAAGTAGACCAAGCAAGATTGCTGAAATTAAGAAAACGGATGGGCAAAATCGTCCATCCGTTTTTTAATCGAAATAGCCCTAAAGGACACGAATTGTGATATACTAGTAGAGAAAAGATAGGAGGAATAATGATGAGTGAACCAGTAACTGGATATATTCATTCTACAGAGAGTTTTGGTTCTGTAGACGGACCAGGTATCCGTTTTGTAACCTTCATGCAAGGTTGTCGTATGCGTTGTGAGTTTTGTCATAACCCAGATACTTGGAATATTGGGGGCGGTCATCCGATTACTTCTCAAGAATTACTCGATCAAGCGTTGCAATATCGTGCATTCTGGGGACGTAAAGGTGGCGTAACTGTCAGCGGAGGAGAGCCTTTATTGCAAATTGATTTCTTAATCGATTTCTTTAAACGTTGCAAGCAAGCTGGAGTACACACAACATTAGATAGTTGTGGAATGCCATTTACGTATGATGAACCATTCTTCTCAAAATTCGAAGAGTTATTAGAATACACGGATCTTATTTTATTAGATATTAAACATATTGATGATGAACAACATAAGAAATTAACAGGATGGACGAATAAAAATATTCTTCAACTAGCAGAGTATTTATCAGATAAAGGACAACCGGTATGGATTCGTCACGTGTTAGTTCCAGAACGTTCAGATTATGATGAATATCTCATCCGATTAAGTGAGTTTGTAAGTAAATTGAAGAACGTATTGAAGTTTGAGATTTTACCTTATCATAAATTGGGTGTGTATAAATGGAAGAACTTAGGAATTCCATATAAATTAGACCATATTGAACCACCAACACAAGAACGTGTGGACAATGCTCGTCGTATTTTAAGAACAGACGAATATAAAGGTTATTTAAATGCATAATGAATGAACTGTTATAGTTTAAAAGCTATAACAGTTCTTTTTTTCTAGAAATCTTAGAAAAAATGCATTTTCTATTGGTTTTAGGTCATAATTATGTTAAAATTGTCAATGTAAATTTATATAGAGAGAGGCCAAATTATGAGTAAATTATTAGTTTTCGGACATCAAAATCCAGATACAGACGCAATTACATCAGCAATTTCATATGCTTACTTATTACGTCATTTAGGAGAAGATGCAGAAGCAGTTGCCCTAGGGACTCCAAATGAAGAAACACAATACGCTTTAGAATATTTCAAAAAAGAAGCTCCACGCGTGATTGGAGATGTTTCAGAAGAAACAAATCGTGTAGCATTAGTAGACCACAATGAAGTTCAACAAAGTGCTACAGGAGTTGAAAAAGTGGAAGTAGAATATGTTGTGGATCACCACCGTATCGCAAACTTCCAAACAGCAAACCCATTATTCTACCGTGCAGAACCAGTAGGATGTACAAATACAATTCTATACAAAATGTACAAAGAATATGGAGTAGATATTCCAAAAGATATCGCTGGATTAATGGTCTCAGCTATCGTATCAGACACATTATTGTTCAAATCACCAACATGCACACAACAAGATATCGAAGCAGCAACAGACTTAGCAAACATTGCTGAAATCGATGTGAATGTATATGGTTTAGAAATGCTAAAAGCTGGTACAAACTTAGGAAATAAATCAGAAGATGATTTAATCGACTTAGATGCGAAATCATTCCCAATGGGAGGAGCAAACTTACGTATTGCGCAAGTAAACGTAGTGGATCCTGAAGAATTATTAGCACGTCGCGATGCATTAGAAGAAAGCATGCGTGTTGCAAACGATAAAAACGGATATGATACGTTTGTATTTGTGATTACAAACATCTTAATAAGCGTCTCAACAGTATTAGTTGTTGGTGACCATTTAGATAAAGTAGCTCAAGCGTTTAACGCAAGCTACACAGACGGAGTACTAACACTACCAGGAGTTGTTTCTCGTAAGAAACAAGTTGTCCCACCTTTAACAGTGGCTTTTGAAGGATAAAAATTAACGGAGTGGGTGAGGAACATCCTTTAAGTCCTCCCCACTTTTTTAGTAAAGGAAAAGGAAAATGCGAAATCTATTACAGTTAGTGAAAGATGCGCTTGTACCACAATCAAAAAAAGAGTGGACGATTTCTCTTGTAACGATCACGGTACGTAATCTTTCAGTGATGAAGAAATTTTATACGCAAGTTTTAGGTCTTGTTGTACTGCAGGACTTTGATAACGAAATCCTTATTGGTCACAGTAGGGGTAGCGTTCCTTTGCTGCGCTTAATTCAAGGTAAAGGAAGTAGAGATTCAATTCTAACAACGTACTACATCGGCTTTAAGTTAACAAAACCATTCCAAATGGGAGAGCTCATTAATCGGTTGATTTTAGAAGAACAAACAATCACTGCAACAGGTTTTGATGGCTATACGGATAACTTTTATATCGTGGATCCTGAAGGAAATCGTTTGAAGTTTATGATTGAAAGCGAGAGTGGGTCTGACCTCGTTGATGAATATCTTGAAGGGACAGAAATGAATCGTTCGCTTCATGAGTTTATTGATGGAGTCGATGCGATGGCAGAAGAATTTCCACCAACCGCTAGCATCGCACAAGTGCACTATAATGTGTCCGATGTTGAAGAGACAGGGGCGTTTTTAACCGAAGCGTTTCTATTCAAGACGACCTATGATTATGTGACTCGTCGTAAGAATTTTAAAGTGAATAGAGATGGATACTCACTAGCGATTAATGCATGGGAATTCATTCCGCATTCACACCAAGATTTTTATGGGGTTTCTGAAATTGAATGGCGTGTTCCAAATATGCGAGAATTAGAAAACCTTGTGTTGAATTTGGAATCAAAAAAAGTGCCGTTTCATTATTATGATGCTGTTTTGAAAGTTCCAACAGCGAACGGCATCCAATATTGTTTCAAAGTGGGTGATCATGCATGAGTTTTTTAAACCCATCTTCCTATCGTAAATATCGTAAAATTAAAATGGTAAGACATTTGTTGTCATTATTTGCAGTGGTTATTTCTGGGTTTCTTCAGGCATTTACACTGAAAGTATTTATTCAACCATCGAATCTTTTATCGAGTGGATTCCTTGGCGTATCGATTTTGATTAATCAAATTGCAGAACTGTTTGGTGTAGAATTATCAATTTCTATGTTACTCATTATGCTCAATATTCCAGTGGCAATTTTATGTTATCGTGGAATAAGTGCACGATTCACGTTTTATTCGATTCTACAAGTATTCGTGGGAAGTTTCTTTATTCGAGTATTGAATTTTGAACCATTATTTGTGGACGATACAATGCTGAATGTGATTTTCGGTGGAGTATTAAATGGTTTATATGTTTCGCTCGCCTTGAAGGGAAATGCTTCAACTGGTGGCATGGACTTTGTAGCGCTATACGTTTCGAACCGTAATGGGAAAACGATTTGGCAAGAAGTTTTCCTATTTAATACAGCGTTACTGTTGATATTCGGTGCGTTGTTTGGATGGAAACATGCGGGATATTCGATTATCTTCCAATATATTTCTACTAAAGTCATTAGCACCTTCCACCAACGTTATCATAAAGTTACGTTGCAGATTACAACGCGTTATGGTGAAGACGTCATGGATGCTTATTTAAAGACAGTGCGTCATGGTATTTCATGTTGTGAAGCTATTGGTGGATTCAGTCGAGAAAGAATGTATTTACTACATACGGTGTTGTCTTCGTACGAAGTGATTGATGCGGTTGCTGTGATTAAAGAAGCAGATCCACGTGCGATTATTAATCAAATTAGTACAGAAAACTTCTATGGACGATTCCATAGGGATCCAGAATAAGGAGGAATTTAATTGGAGAAATTTTTAAACAAAGATACATTAAAATCCTTCATTCTGGTAACATTAGGCTGTTTTTTATTTTCGTATACTATTAATGCATTTGTGATTGCCAACCACTTTGGTGAAGGTGGGATCACAGGGGTTACCTTGTTAGGGTACTATACATTACAAATTGACCCAGCCTTATCAAACTTAATTTTGAATGGATTTTTATTACTGATTGGATATCGTTATCTTGAAAGAAAAACAATGATTTATACTGTGTTGGCAGTTTTTGAGTTACCATTTTTCCTAAAAGTGACGCAAGACTGGCCGGTATTCGTTCCAGAAAACCTAGTTGTTGCTGGTGTAGCAGCAGGAGTTTTGGTAGGGATAGCATTAGGTCTTGTTATTCTTGGAAAAGGAACAACAGCCGGTACGGATATTATCGCAATGATGATGCATAAATATTTAGGGTGGAGCGTATCGTCTTCATTACTAATGATTGACTTCATTATTGTGACACCACTAGCTTTTGTAATTGGTTTTGAAAAAGCTGTTCTTACATTAATCATGTTGTTTATCGCAAGTAAAGTGATTAACTTTATTTTAGAAGGGTTTAATCCACGAAAAGCCATCATGATTATTTCAGATAAATATGATGAAATTGGACAACGAATTCAAACGGATTTAGATCGTGGAATTACGGTGTTGGATGGACATGGCTTCTACTCAAAAGAGAAGCGACAAGTGTTATACGTTGTTGTCAGTCGTCAACAATTGATGCCAGTTCAACGAATTATTCACGAGTATGATCCAGAAGCGTTTGTAATTATTACAGACGTGAACCAAGTTATCGGAGAAGGATTTACATTCTATCTCGATGATAACGGAAATAAACTACATCATTAAAAAGGAGAGAAAAATGAAATTTAGAAGTTCTTTGGGATTATTAGCAGGGATTTTACTATTAAATGGGAATGCAGTTTTAGCACAGGAAGTGGAGCCAACTACTGAAGTAGCTCCGTCTACGACACAAGTGGAGACTTCACAGACTACTGAAAAGTTAGAAAGTACAACTGAAGCAGCGACTACACAAACACAGGAAGTAACGACGGAAACTTCTACAACAGAAGCTCCAAAGTATACTGGATGGGTACAAACTTCAGATGGTACTTGGTATTTTTATAATGCCGACCATACGATGCTCACTTCAAACTGGAAAGGTGACTATTACTTAGAAGCTGATGGGAAAATGGCTACAAGTAAATGGGTCGATAACTACAAATACTATGTTGATGGTTCTGGTAAATGGGTCCCAGGAAAGGTTAAGAAATCTGGATGGGTCAAAGAAGGCGGTTATTGGTATTTTTACCTAGAAGGTGAAGAGTTACTTCGTAATAACTGGAAAGGCAATTATTATCTTGGTGCCGATGGTAAAATGGCAACTGAGAACTGGGTAGATAACCATAAGTACTATGTGGATAAAAACGGTGCTTGGGTTCCAAATCGTGTGAAATCAGCTTGGGAAAAGATTGATGGGATTTGGTATTACTACGAAAACGGACAACCAGTTAAAAATGTCTGGAAAGGGAACTATTACCTTCAAGAAGACGGTACGATGGCTACTAATAAATGGGTTGAAGATTACCGTTATTATGTTGGTGCAGATGGCTACTGGGTAAAAGATAAAAAACTCAAAAACGGTTGGGTTAAAGAAAATGGTACTTGGTACTACTATGAAGGTAAAGAACAACGCGTTAAAAATGAATGGCGTGGAAACTATTATTTAGGTTCTACTGGTGCCATGGTTACAAATCAATGGGTTGATAACGACAAGCATTATGTAGGTGAAGATGGCGCTATCGTTCCAGCTGCGATAAAAGGGAAAGATGGCTGGATTCAAGAAGCAGATGGTACTTGGTATCATTTTAAAAACGGCATTCCAACACGCAATAAATGGGTAGGCGACTACTATTTATTAGCAGATGGTAAAATGGCTACAAATCAATGGGTTGACAACTATCGCTATTACGTGGGGGCTGACGGAGCTTGGCTACCGAACCCGTCTTCTAAAGGAAATCAAAAAGAAATTCTTTTAAATTTAGCACGTGGATATATCGGTGTTGAACAATTTGATAGCCGCCACAATACGATGGTAAGTATTTATAATTCTGGAAAGAGTAGTTATAGTGGTTACCGTGTAAGTACCTATGATGACTGGTGCGATATCTTTGTTTCATCAATGTATCAACATAGCGGACTAATTGACTTAATTGATAAAGAAGCATATGTACCTCAACATATTCGCTTGATGAAGAATAAAGGGATTTGGATTGGAAAATCAACACCGCAACCAGGAGATGTGATTACATTTGACTGGAACATAGACGGTGTAGCTGACCATATCGCCATTGTTGAAAAAGTAGAAGGCGACAAAGTGATTACAATTGAAGGAAATACAAGTGATCGTAATTATGATGAATCAAAAGTCGTTCGTAAATCACATAGATTGAATGCTCGATATATTATTGGTTACAGTCGTCCACAATATAAATAAAGTGTTAAAGAAAGCTAGTCCTCAGGGATTAGCTTTTTTTCTTTCTTGTTTAGGATTTGGAACCGATAAAAAACAATTTAAAAGTTAAGATTTCTTTAAGTGAGTGTATGGTTATGGTAAAATAGACTAAATCATAAAAGCGATTTAATTTTAATAAAGGAGGTAGCTTTATGGTAGGAATTATCATTGCAAGTCACGGCGAATTTGCTGATGGAATTAAGCAATCAGGTTCAATGATTTTCGGGAATCAAGAAAAAGTTGAATCTGTTGTTTTTATGCCTAGCGAAGGACCTGAAGACTTACAAAGAAAACTGCGCGAAGCAGTTGAAAAGCTAGAGACTGAAGAAATTCTATTTCTAGTAGATTTATGGGGTGGTAGTCCATTCAACCAAGCGAACATCTTGTTTGAAGAAGACCCAGACCACCGTGCAATCGTAGCTGGTTTAAGCTTGCCGATGTTAATTGAAGCGTACGCAAGTCGTTTCTCAATGAATACATCACATGAGATTGCAAAAGCGATTGCGCCAACAGCTATTGAAGGTGTGAAGATTCGTCCTGAATCACTTCAACCAGAAGAGAAGAAAGAGGAGAAAGCAGAATCTGCTGCTCCAGTTTCAAATGGTGCAATTCCAGAAGGAACTGTCATCGGAGATGGCAAAATTAAATTTGTGTTAGCGCGTGTGGATACTCGTCTTTTACATGGACAAGTAGCAACAAGCTGGACAAAAGCAACAAATCCAAATCGTATCATCGTTGTTTCTGATAAAGTTGCAAAAGATGATTTACGTAAGAAATTAATCGAGCAAGCAGCTCCACCAGGAGTTCGTGCTCACGTTATTCCACTTAAGAAATTAGTGGAAGTATATAATGATCCACGTTTTGGGGATACAAAGGCATTATTATTATTCGAAACACCTCAAGAAGCACTTGAAGTGATTGAACAAGGTGTGAAAATTGATGAATTGAATATTGGTTCAATGGCGCACTCAGTCGGTAAAGTTCAAATTAGTAATGCATTATCTGTTGACCAAGATGATGTAGAAACTTATAAGAAACTTCGTGACTTAGGCGTGAAGATGGATGTTCGTAAAGTAGTTTCTGACTCTCCAGCGGATATCTTTAAATTAATTGAAGCAAAGTCTAACGAAGGCTTAAAACTATAACATACAGATAGGAGATTATTATGGATTTTAATGCAATTCAAATTATTTTAGTCCTAATTGTCGCATTCTTAGCTGGTTTGGAAGGAATCTTAGACGCATTCCAATTCCATCAACCAATTATTGCGTGTACATTAATCGGACTTGCAACAGGACATCTTTCTGAAGCAATTATTCTTGGCGGTTCATTACAAATTATCGCACTTGCTTGGGCTAACGTTGGGGCCGCTGTTGCACCAGATGCTGCCTTAGCATCAGTAGCGTCAGCTATTATTTATATCAAAGGGAATGACTTCTCTGATGCTGGGCGTAACTTAGCGATTGGTACTGCAATTACTTTAGCAACAGTTGGTCTTGTATTAACAATGGTTGTACGTACATTAGCAGTTGGTTTAGTTCACAGAGCAGATGCTGCAGCTGAAAATGGAGATTTCCGAGGCGTAGCATTCTGGCACTATGTATCATTATCAATGCAAGGATTACGTATTATGATTCCAGCAGGAGCACTTCTATTCGTATCTTCAGAAGTGGTTCAGGAATACTTAAAATTAATCCCAGAATGGTTTGCAAATGGGATGACAATTGGTGGTAACATGGTTGTAGCAGTAGGGTTAGCGATGGTTATTAACTTAATGGCTTCAAAAGAAACATGGCCATTCTTCTTCATCGGTTTTGCTATTGCTCCATTAAACGAATTAACATTAATTGCTACAGGGGTTATCGCATTAAGCTTAGCATTTATTTATTTAAACTTATCAAACAACAGTGGAAATGGTTCAGCTGGTGGAAATTCTGGTTCAGGAGACCCACTTGGTGACATTTTAAATGACTATTAAGGAGAGTGAATGACATGACAGAGAAAAAAGTATCTTTAACGAAAAAAGACCGCTTAAGCGTTATGCTACGTTCACAATTCTTACAAGGTTCTTGGAACTATGAACGTATGCAAAATGGTGGTTGGGCATTCTCGCTTATTCCAGCATTGAAAAAATTATATCCAAATCCAGAAGATTCAAAAGCAGCGTTAAAACGTCACTTAGAATTCTTTAATACACACCCATATATTGCTTCACCAATCCTTGGGGTAACATTAGCCCTAGAAGAAGACCGTGCAAATGGGGCGCAAATCGATGATGCTACAATTCAAGGGGTTAAAGTTGGGATGATGGGACCTTTAGCAGGTATCGGTGACCCAGTATTCTGGTTTACAATTCGTCCTATTTTAGGAGCAATTGCTGCAGGGTTAGCTGCAACAGGTTCTATCATTGGACCATTGTTCTTCTTCATCGTTTGGAACTTAATCCGTATCGCATTCATGTGGTCTACACAAGAATTAGGATACCGTCAAGGTTCTGAAATCACAAAAGACTTATCAGGTGGTATTTTACAATCTATTACAAAAGTATCTTCAATCGTGGGGATGTTTGTAATGGGGATCTTAGTACAACGTTGGACAAGTATGAAATTCCCACTTGTGTTAACGAGAGTAGAATTGAAACCAGAGCAATATATTCAATTACCTGGAGCAGATGACGTTGTTACTGGAGGCCAATTAGGAGATATTGTTACTAAATTACTAGGTGGTAAAACATTATCACCAGAAGCTGTGACAACACTTCAAGATAACTTAAACAAGTTAATCCCAGGGTTAGCTGCATTACTATTAACATTCTTCGTAATGTGGTTATTGAAGAAAAATGTAAAACCAATTTACATTATCTTTGGGCTATTTGCATTAGGTATTTTAGCTGGTTTAACAGGAGTAATGGCTCCTTAATAGAGAGTTGGAGGTAGACTATGGTTGTATCGTTAAATACAAAAGCCATTTATAAAACAAAAGCAAACCTATTTAATGGGGGCTTTGGATATACCAATGGGGATATTCTAATTGGGGATCGTGCTTTTGAATTTTACAATCGTCAAAATCCAGAGAGCTATCTTCAAATTCCTTGGGAAGAAATAAAACTGGTAAGAGCTCATGTGATGTTTAAAGGAAAGTTTATTCGTGCGTATTACATTGATACGAATTCTTCTAAAACTTTCCAATTTGTCTCCAAAGATTCTGGGCGCACCCTAAAAGTGATGCGAGAATTTATTGGAAACGAGAAAATCGTGAGAACTGAGCCGATTATCAGTTTCAAAAAACTTTTCAAAAGATAAAGAAAAGGCGAATGTGTAATAACATTCGCCTTTTTAATTTTGTCTTGTAAGAATAAATGGATAAGAATCCAATTGAATTTTGATATCTACATTACCATATTTGGTAAATTCGCCATCGGTTTGTGATTTAATGGGTCCGTTAATTTGAATACGAGCCGCAGTACACTGATACTTTTGTAAGTGATTAGGGAAGTGCTTAAAATGACTACCGTTCGTCAAAATAAAAGGAAAAGCTTTAACAATCGTAAACCCACTCACTTTACGAGCAACGACGACTTCAAATGAGTGATTTCCTTGCTTGGCAGTTGGGACAAAACGGATTCCTCCACCAAAGAACGAATGATTGAATGCCCCTACAAGCAGATTATGGGTTACTGTGAAGCTTTCGTTATTATCGACAGTAATTACTGCTTCAAATTCATCACGCTCTCTAAATGCCCTTAAAATTGGTGTGAGGTAAGATGCTTTTTTGATTCCGTTTGATTCAAGAACGGCTTGTCTTTGCTTTTGGTTTAATTCGCAAATAGAAGCATCAATCCCAAATCCAAGCGAATTCAGTGCAATTCCAGATGTTCCTGAATTCTGTTCATGGTACGTAAGGAATTCTAATTCGATAGAAGGTGCATTCTCTATGTTTTGTACGAATACATCCGCATCATGAGTAAGATTCATCTCTCTAGCAAAGTCATTTCCAGTTCCAGCTGGAAGATAGGAGAGAGGTACTTCGATTTCATTCTGCTTTAAATATTGTAACGCTTCGTTAAGAGTTCCGTCTCCACCAATAATGACGACTTTAGTCTGCTCATTTCTTTCTGGTAAATGCTTCTCAAGAAGATCAGGTAGTTCACCGGCTCTTTGTGTTTGGAATAGCTTAAAGTGGATACTATGTTTCGTACAAGCTTCCACGATTTGATTAATTTGTTGTTGTCCGGATTGGCTTCCAGACATCGGATTCCCAAAAATAAATAAATTCATGCTAAACATCCTTTCAATTGCCATTATTATAGCATAAAAGTAGTCAAAATAGAGTGCAATTTTTACGGAATACCGTATAATAGAGACGAGGTGAAAGTATGGCAAATGATTTTTTTGAACACGTATTAAATCCAACGTGGAAGAATTTACCTAGTGAATCGAAAGAAGTTGTCTTTCGAAATGTATTAAGATATTTTGTAAATCCAATGTCGACCATTGAGAACCTAAGAAGTGTCAAATTTGAATTCGGTGGAATCACCAATGAAACTTTTGAAGTCACGATTGATGGAAGAGAGTTTGTATTCGTTCCTGGTCAAAATGACGTTATTTTAGGGTGGGATAGCGGATTGTCAGGCCTTTCTGGTCTTGACTGTAGTGAAGAACGTCAAGAGCTTCGTTTTGCCTTTAAACGTTATTTAAATCAACATCTAACTGGCTTTATGTTCCTCAATCAAGATGTTCAAGAAAAAGATTTATCAAGTGAAAAGCTAACGACGCAAATCGTTGAAGACGGCATTAATTTAATGACGTCAGACTTAAGAAAAGTAAATATTCCTGCAATGTTAGTCGAAAAGAAACCGAATTTTGTAGGACTACGCTTTATTGGAAACTATTCAGTGGTTACTGGACAACTCACAGGTGCTGAGGAACCTTCACCTGAAACACTTGAGATTTTAGAAGAAGCAGTGACTCCAGATAACTCGATGGAAGCTTTATTCCAAGATTTTCCAAGAGCGGTGCGTGTGGATCGTTACTTTATGCAACAAGATTTAAAGAATCCTGATAGTTTCACTTGTTATGTTGCAGATCCAGTTGGTTATGAAGAAGCTCGTAAAGAAATTGAACATACAGGGATGGGTCTTTTAAACGAAGATGAGTGGGAGTATTGCTGCGGTAGTGGCACTCGCCGTCTGTTTAAATGGGGCAACCAATTGCACCGTTCACTGATTCAAGATGAAGCGAATTCTCCTTTATGGAATGAAAATATGTTTGGATTGGAAATCGCAAATGCGGAATTTGGCCCAGAATTAATCGAGGGTAGACCTTATACAAAAGGGGCGTGGCTTGAAGAAAACTTCAAGGCACCTGTATTAAATTTATTGCCATTATCGTCTTATTATTCGGTGAATTTACCGTTATTAGTGGATCCTAATGGGCATCTTGCTGCAGGATATTACTGCGCTAGACGTGCGATTCGAATTGAAATGTAATGATGAAATCAGTCACAGTTGTGGCTGATTTTTTAAATATTTATTAAAGTCAAAAAAAGTCAGAGAAAGTTATTGACCTTTCCTGACTAATGGTGTATACTTTAATCATGGTCAGGAGACCACAAAAGGAGGAATGAAGATGAATATTGAAAAAATGACTACAACAATGCAACAAGCATTAGGCCAAGCGCAACAAATTGCGATGGTACGTAAACATCAAGAAATTGATATTCCTCATTTATGGAAAGTATTTATGGAACCAAATCACTTTGCTAGAAATTTATATAGTGATTTACAAGTGAATGACAAAGAATTTGAGGAATTAATTGATAAAGAATTAGACCGTATTTCTGTAGTGGAAGGACAAAATGTCCAATATGGTCAAAGTATGAGTCAAAACTTATATCGACTCTTTACAGAAGCTGAAAAGATTAGAGAAAGCTTTAAAGACGATTACTTATCTACAGAGGTAGTTGTACTTGCGTTGATGGAATTACAAAATCATCCGTTGACTCGTTATTTAGTACAACATCACGTAACAAAAGAAAATTTGAGAGCTCGAATTGAAGAGTTAAGAGGGGGAGAACGTGTGACTAGTCAAAATCAAGAAGAACAATATGAAGCATTATCAAAATATGCGCGTAATTTAAATGAAGCTGTTCAATCTGGTAAACAAGATCCAGTCATTGGACGTGACGAAGAAATTCGAGATGTGATTCGCATTTTATCTCGTAAAACAAAAAATAACCCTGTTTTAATCGGGGAACCTGGTGTTGGTAAAACAGCAATCGTTGAAGGATTAGCGCAACGTATCGTTAAAAAAGACGTACCAGAAAACTTAAAAGATAAATTAATCTACTCATTAGATATGGGTGCTTTAATCGCGGGTGCAAAATACCGTGGTGAATTCGAAGAACGTTTGAAAGCCGTTCTTAAAGAAGTAACAAAATCAGAAGGACGCATCATCTTATTTATCGATGAAATCCACACAATCGTTGGTGCTGGTAAGACAGAAGGATCTATGGATGCTGGTAACTTACTAAAACCAATGTTGGCTCGTGGTGAATTACATTGTATTGGTGCTACAACTCTTGACGAATACCGTGAAAATATGGAAAAAGACAAAGCGTTAGAACGTCGTTTCCAAAAAGTACTTGTTCAAGAACCAACAGTTGAAGATACGATTTCAATTCTTCGTGGACTGAAAGAACGTTTCGAAATCCACCACAGTGTAAATATTCACGATAGTGCGTTAGTAGCTGCTGCGACCTTATCAAACCGTTATATTACTGACAGATTCTTGCCAGATAAAGCGATTGACTTAGTCGATGAAGCTTGTGCAACCATTCGTGTTGAAATGAACTCAATGCCAACAGAACTCGATGCAGTCACTCGTCGTTTGATGCAACTTGAAATCGAAGAACAAGCGTTGAAGATGGAAAAAGATGACGCTTCTCAAAAACGTCTTGCTATTTTACAAGAGGAATTAGCAGAACAACGTGAAAAAGCTAATAACCTCAAAATGAAATGGGAAATCGAAAAAGAAGAAGTCAATAAAATCCGTAATAAACGTGAAGAAATCGATCGTGCTAAACACGAATTAGAACAAGCAGAAGCTGATTATAACCTTGAAAAAGCTGCTGAACTTCGTCACGGACGTATTCCAGCTCTTGAACAAGAATTGAAAGAATTAGAAGATCAAAACAAAGCGAATGCTGAAAGCACGCAACGTCTCGTGCAAGAATCAGTAACTTCAGAAGAAATTGCTCGAGTAGTGGGACGCTTGACAGGTATTCCTGTAACTAAACTAATGGAAGGCGAACGTGAAAAACTTCTTCACTTAGAAGATATTCTTCATGAACGTGTCATCGGTCAAGATGAGGCTGTACAAAAAGTAGCTTCAGCAGTTCTTCGTTCTCGTGCTGGGTTGCAAAATCCTAGCCGTCCAATCGGAAGCTTCCTATTCCTAGGACCTACTGGGGTTGGTAAGACAGAACTTGCAAAAGCTCTTGCAGAAGATTTATTTGACTCAGAAGACCATATGGTTCGTATCGACATGAGTGAATATATGGAAAAACATTCAGTGTCTCGTTTAGTGGGAGCTCCTCCAGGATATGTTGGATATGAAGAAGGAGGCCAATTAACAGAAGCTGTTCGTCGTAATCCATATACAATCGTTCTATTAGATGAAATTGAAAAAGCACATCCAGATGTATTTAATATCTTGTTACAAGTATTAGACGATGGACGTTTAACAGATTCTAAAGGACGAGTAGTAGACTTCAAGAATACAGTAATGATTATGACAAGTAATATTGGTTCACAATTCTTGCTTGAAACACAAGGAGATACAATCGATGAAGAAACTCGTACGGCAGTTGAGGGTGTTCTAAAAGCAACCTTCAAACCAGAGTTCCTAAACCGTATCGACGAAACAATCTTCTTCACGCCGCTTTCTAAAGACAACATTCGTGGTATCATCACGAAGATGTTGAACCAATTAGCAGTACGTGTGGAAGATCAAGAAATCGTCTTAAGCTTTACAGATGAATTGAAAGATTGGATTGCAGATAATGCGTATAATCCAGTGTATGGTGCTCGTCCAATTGCGCGTTACATCCAACGTGAAATTGAAACACCACTTGCTAAAGAAATCATCCGTGCAAGCATCCTTCCAGGTGACCAAGTGAAATGTGATTTAGGAATTGATCATGTGACATTTGAAGTTATCGGAAAGAATGAATAATAGGTAAAAGAAAACGCAATGGACAAAAGTCCATTGCGTTTTTTGTGTTTTATTTGTCATCTTGAACGCGGCGTTTTCTAACTCCCCAGAATTGGAAGTAGTCGGTACGGATGGCACCGTTATAGAGTTTGCGTTTCTTCGTCGCTTTTTGTCCGTAATGATCTTCGAACGTTAAGTCGCTTGTTAAGATGTACTTACTCCAAGTTGTCAGTGGAGCATACGTTTCACCCATTTGTTTATAGATGGCTTGAGCTTGTTCTTCAGAAAGAAGACGGTCTCCGTATGGTGGGTTTGCCACGATAATTCCATTTTCTTTCTTAGTACGGAAGTCCTTTAATTGCATTTGCTTGAATTCGATTTGGTCTGCGACACCTGCTTTAATGGCGTTTTGTTTAGCAATTTCAATCATTGAGCCATCGATATCGGCACCAAGAATATCGAGTTGAATATTAGTGCGGATTTCTTTTCTAGCTTCTTCTCTGACTTTGTCAAATACGCCTGGAGTAAAGAAGGTCCATTTTTCAGCAGCAAATGAACGATTCAAACCAGGAGCGATATTCTTACCGATAAGTGCCGCTTCGATTGGAATCGTACCAGAACCGCAAGTAGGGTCATAGAATGGTTTGTCGGGATACCAGCTTGTAAGCATCACAAGAGCAGCAGCCATGTTTTCTTTTAGCGGTGCGCCACCTTTTTCAGTACGGTATCCACGCTTAAAGAGGCTTGTTCCACTCGTGTCGATTGTAAGAGTCACAACATCTTTTAAAATAGCCACTTCGATAGGATAGAGGGCACCAGACTCAGGTAAGTGAGTACGACGGTGGTAAGCCTCGCTTAAACGATTCACAATCGCTTTTTTAACGATGGATTGGCAGTTAGGAACACTGTGAAGAGTGGATTTCACAGATTTACCTGATACTGGGAATTCTGCATCGACTGGAAGAATTTTCTCCCAAGGAATCGCCTTTGTTTGTTCAAATAGCGAGTCGAATGTTTTTGCAGTGAACTGTCCCATAATGATTTTGATACGGTCTGCAGTACGAAGCCAAATATTGGTGCGGGCGATATCGTAGTCGTCACCTTCAAAGAAGGCTTTTCCGTTTTCTACTTGAACGTCGTACCCCATGTTGCGTAATTCTTTACCAACAAGAGCTTCAATCCCTGCAGCAGCAGTCGCTACTAATTTATATTTTGTCATAGATTTCTCCTTTATTCGTAAAAAGAGGAGTGGACACAAGGCCACACTCCTTACAATTCGCTAAAATCCTGAAGTAAACTTCTGTAAGCCATGTTCTGTTCCATTTAATAGCAGGATCTATTAAATTTCAGTAATCATCTGTCTACACATCATGTGTCTCTTTTTTCGTTCATTTCCTAGTAAGAGTGCCCCTACCATAAGTTTGGGTTGCTCGCTCGAGGGGTTTACCGCGTTCCACCAATTTCGTTTCCAAAATTGCTTCGTCACTGTGGCACTTTCAAGAATACTAGAGCATAGCATTGCCTTAGCTCGTTTTTCTGCCGTCAACCTAAAATTGCCTTAGCTTATTGTTTCGCTAAGCACGATCACTACAAGCATCTCAGCCTGTGCGAGCATGGACTTTCCTCAGCAAATTAATGCCGCGATTACTCAAAGTTTACTAAATTTAAAAAAGTTCGTTATATCAAATATGATATATTAATAGTTATTGTCGCGTACTGGTGTGATTACGCGAGTTTTGTAGAAATCATCATCGTCTTCTGCAACATCTTGAGTAGGAGAAGAGTAGCTGTCTTCTTCTAATTTAGAATCGAAAACGTGTTTTTCTAAGTTTGATAAACGTTTCAAGATATCAAAGTTTGTAACTCCTGATGAAGATACATTGCTTGAACGGTTAGTTTTTGAAACAGTTGCTTGACGAGATAATTCGTCTACTTTTGTTAATAAGCGTTCGTTTTCAGCTTGTAAGAAGCTGATTTCTTTTTGGAATGTGTCATAATCACGAATAATTAAATCTAAAAATGCATCGACTTCTTCAATGTCGAAACCTCTGAATGAGCGTTTGAATTGTTTTTGTAAAATATCTTTTGTACTTAATGAAATACGTGCCATAATTGCTTTCCCCTTTTTTAATCTGTCAAATAGTCATTAATTAATTTATCTTCTTAATGATACTAAAATCCATGCAAAAATACAAATAGGATAGGGTTATTTTTAGTTATTTTTAATGAAATTTGTTATAATTTTTAAAAAATACAAGTAAAGAAGAGGGTTAACATGAACTGGTTAGAAGTCACAGTAAATACGCATTCTGAGAGTGTCGAAGTCGTAAGTTCGATTTTAATTGAATTAGGATCAAAAGGAGTCTCTATCGATGACCCTCAAGACTATTACCAATTAACAGATGAACAATTGGAATGGTTGAAAGTACAACAAAAAGACCTATATGAAACAGATACCGTGATTGTGAAGGGCTACTTCCAACCAAGCCAATGGACTGAAGAAGCGAAAATCCAATTAGGCGAACAATTGAAAGAGCTTGAAAGCTACGGTCTACAAACAGGACCATTAACCGTTCGTGTTAGTGAAGTTGGAGAAGAGGACTGGGCAACGGCATGGAAGCAATACTACTTCCCAGTACGTGTGACGCGCTACTTAACAGTTGTTCCAAGCTGGGTAGACTACGAGAAAGAACAAGAGGATGAGCTCTTAATTGAACTCGATCCAGGTCTTGCGTTTGGAACAGGAACGCACCCAACGACACAGCTCTCACTCACAGCCCTTGAACAAACGATTCGTGGCGGGGAAAGTGTCCTAGACGTTGGTACAGGTTCAGGTGTTTTAAGTATCGCTTCTAAACTCTTAGGAGCTGGACAAGTAACGGCTTTTGATATTGATGAAATGGCTACACGAGTGGCTAAGGAAAATATCGCATTAAACCCTACGATTGGCGCAATCGATGTCTATGAAAATAACTTACTTGTTGGTGTGGACCAAAAGAGTGATTTAATCGTAGCTAATATTTTAGCGGAGATTTTAGTCCAAATGCCTGAAGATGCGTACCGTAATTTGAACGAGAATGGAACATTAATCCTATCAGGTATTATTGAATCAAAAGAAAAAGAAGTACAAGAAGCATATGAAAAAGCAGGCTTCACTCTTGTAGAACGCATGACGATGAAAGAGTGGAACTGCTTTGTAATGAAAAAGGATGTTGAATAATGCAACGGTATTTTGTAAAAGGAAACGTAAGTGAAACGACGCATTCGCTACAGTTCTCCAAAGAACAAGTACATCAGTTAAAAAAAGTGATGCGTGTACGTGTGGGAGAACAATTTGAAGTAGTGGATGATGCGGGTCAATTAGCGATTGTTGAAGTGAGTGAATTAGAGCCATTTGAAGTGAAAGTAGTCGAACTTTTGGAGCAAAAAGTAGAACTTCCCGTATCAGTTACGATTGCAGTGGGACTCTCTAAAGGAGATAAACTCGACTGTATTGTGCAAAAGGCGACAGAACTTGGTGTAAGTGAGATCATTCCGCTCTCATTGACACGAAACGTGGTTAAATGGACGGGAGACAAGTCGGCTAAAAAAATTGAACGTCTTCAAAAGATTGCCGAAGAGGCGAGCGAACAATCGCATCGCCTTAAAGTTCCTCGAGTGACAAGCGTGATGACGTTAAAAGAATTGACTACTTACACTTCGAATTTCGAGCAAAAGTTAATTGCCTATGAAGAGTCTGCCAAAGTTGGAGAAAGTCTTCAGCTCGTTAAAAGTTTGCAGTCGTTACAGAAAAACGAGCGTGTCATTTTTGTCTTTGGTCCTGAAGGTGGCATCGAAGAACAAGAAGTGGAGTTATTAGAGCAAAGTGGGTATCTTCCTTGCTCACTAGGCCCACGTATTTTACGCGCTGAAACAGCACCTTTATATGCACTAGCAGCAGTTTCATATCAATGTGAGTTATTATAGGAACCAATAGTTGACGATAGTCTATTGTCGCGGTACTATTAGGAATACATTAGAGCGCAATGCTTAAGGAGTTTACAAATGTCTAAAAATAAGACTTATACCGCAGATGATGTCCTTGCAATGTGTAAGGAGTACATGAACGAAACACATATTAAATTTATTGAAAAAGCCATCTATTTTGCGACATATGCTCATAAAGATCAAATTCGTAAATCTGGAGAAGCTTATATTGTGCATCCCATTCAAGTAGCTGGAATTCTTGCTGAATTAAAGTTAGATCCAGACACGATTGCGACTGGGTTTCTTCATGATGTCGTCGAAGATACTGGTTTTAGTATTGATGATATTGAATACGAATTTGGAAAAGATGTTGCATTTCTCGTTGAAGGTGTAACAAAACTAGGGAAAATTAAATATAAATCTCATGCGGAGCAACAAGCGGAAAATCACCGTAAGATGCTTCTTGCGATGGCCAATGACCTTCGTGTAATCATGGTGAAACTAGCGGACCGTTTGCATAATTTACGTACGTTAAAATTCCACAAGCCTGAAAAGCAACGCATGATTGCGGAAGAAACGCTTGAGATTTATGCACCTCTTGCACACCGTCTAGGGATGAATAAAATTAAGTGGGAGCTAGAAGATACGTCTCTACGTTATTTAAACCCACAGCAATATTATCGTATTGTGCATTTGATGAATTCAAAACGTGATGAACGTGAAGAGTATATTAATACAACAATCGAAAATATTAAAGAAGCTACAAAAGATTTGGATATCGAAGCGGTCATTTATGGACGTCCAAAACATATTTATTCCATCTACCGTAAGATGAAAGACCAAAAGAAACAGTTTAGCGAGATTTATGACTTACTTGCGATTCGTGTATTAGTCGATAGCATTAAAGATTGCTACGCTGTTCTTGGGGCGATTCATACGAAATGGAAACCAATGCCAGGGCGTTTTAAAGACTATATCGCGATTCCAAAAGCAAATATGTATCAGTCCATCCATACAACCGTGATTGGTCCTGGTGGACGTCCGGTAGAGATTCAAATTCGTACATTCGAAATGCACCAAGTTGCTGAATACGGGGTTGCAGCTCACTGGGCTTATAAAGAAGGAAATAAAGAGAAAGTTACAAACGATCCATTGCAAAAACAATTGGATTGGTTTAAAGACTTAATCGAACTACAAAATGAAACAAAAGATGCCAAAGACTTTATGAATAGCGTGAAGGAAGATATCTTTGGAGATAAGGTTTATGTCTTTACACCAAAAGGAGACGTTTCAGAACTTCCTTTAGGGTCTGGACCGCTTGATTTTGCATACAACATCCATACGGAAGTCGGAAACAAAACAGTCGGTGCCAAAGTCAATAATAAGATTGTTCCGTTGAACTATCAGTTGAAGACTGGGGATATCGTAGAAGTATTAACGTCTGCCAATTCATTTGGACCTTCTCGTGACTGGATTAATCTGGTTTATACGACTCGTGCCAAAAATAAAATCAAACGTTTCTTCAAGTTACAAGACCGTGATGAAAATATTATCAAAGGTCGCGAGTTGCTTGAAAAACAAATTACAGAACTTGGATTTAACTTCAAAGACTTTATGACGAAGCAGGGCATGAAAGACATTGCAGCCCGTTTTAACTTTGGAACAGAAGAAGATCTACTAGCATCGATTGGTTTTGGAGAGATCTCTTATCAAACAGTTGCTAATAAGATGACGGACAAAGCACGTAAGGAAATCGAAGACCAAAAAGTGGTCGAAACTGCTTTTGAGAAAACGACGACTCAAGGACAGAAGAAGGAAAGCCAAAAGATGAAAATTCGTCACGAAGGTGGCGTCATCATCGAAGGGGTGGACAATCTTCTCATTCGCCTAAGCCGTTGTTGTAATCCAGTTCCTGGAGACGATATCGTTGGTTATATTACAAAAGGTCGTGGAATCTCTGTCCATAGAAAAGACTGTCCAAATGTTCAACTTCCTGAGAGTGAACAAAACCGTCTAATCGAAGTGGATTGGGAAGATACAGCCAATACTGGTCAACAATACGATACAGAGTTGGTTGTTGAAGGATACAACCGTAATGGATTGTTGAATGAAGTCTTGAATGTCATTAACAGTACGACTAAATCGTTAAATTCTGTCAATGGTAAAGTTGATGCAAATAAGATGGCGACGATTTCTGTCAACATCGGAATTATGAATACACAGCAATTAGATTTTATTGTAGATAAAATCAAACAAATTCCAGACGTATATAGTGTACGTCGTGTGATTTCATAGGAGGAGTTCATGAGAATTGTATTACAACGAGTGAAGTCCGCTAGCGTAGCAATTGAAGGTTCAGTTGTTGGTGAAATCAACCAAGGATTCCTGTTATTAGTGGGAGTGGGACCTGATGATACTAGAGATGATGCGTCCTATTTAGCAAGAAAGATTGCTGGAATGCGTATCTTCAGCGATGAGAATGGAAAAATGAATCTGTCGATTGACCAAGTCGGCGGAAAGATTTTATCCGTTTCGCAGTTTACACTGTTTGCAGATACGAAAAAAGGAAACAGACCTTCTTTTACAGGAGCTGCGAGTCCTGAAGCTGCAAATAAGCTCTACGAAGAATTCAATGAAATCTTGCGCATGGAGTATGGGTTAATTGTTGAAACAGGAGAGTTTGGTGCGGATATGCAAGTCAGTCTTGTGAACGATGGGCCAGTAACCATCTTACTCGATACCAAAAATCAATAAAAAAAGAAAGCACAGGAGAAATCCTGTGCTTATTTATTTGGTTAAAAGGATTAAGGACGTTTGTTTTCTAAGTCCGTTCTTACGACTAAAACATCGCAAGAAGCATTACGAATTACATATTCAGATACTGAACCGATGAAGAGACGTTCTACAGCATTTAAACCAGTAGCGCCCATCATAATAAGGTCAATTCCGTAATCTTTTGTTAATTGTTTAGAGATAACCACTTTAGGAGAACCGTATTCAAGAACGGTTTCTACATCCGTGAAGTTATGTGCCTTAGCAACTTCTACATATTCAGCAAATAAGTTTTCAGCTTGTTTACGAATCTCGTCTGAGAAATTACCTTCAAATCCAGTAGGTGTTTGAAGAGAACGAGTATCGATGACGTGTGCTAACACAAGCTTTGCATGATTTCGTTTAGCCACTTCAATGGCTTTGTCAAAGGCTAGTTTGGCTTCCTTAGAACCATCGATTGGAACGAGAATTTTTTCATATTCATGAAACATAAAATCACATCCTTATTCTTGATACCCTTATTATACACCTAAATAAAGCGAATGAAAAGGGAACCAAAATGGATGGAAATAGGAATTAAGGCAAAAGAAAAACCACTCACGAAGAGTGGCCTAAAGTTAATAACTTTATATAGATTTCCAACGATGCCGTTTGATGTATTTGTTAGTTTGAACCCGCATCTAAAGCAGGTGGGCTTCTATGTATTACTTCCTAACTACCAAGTGAAAGGGCTTGTTATCTGTAATATCAATCTGAATCCCTAAAAAGTCGTAAATTGTTCGGTCAACACTTAGTAAATACCGCGCACATCTTAGATCTCTATGTCATTATAGTAGCACAAGAATAGGTCGATTGCAATAAAAGTTTGGTACCGATTTCTTAAGAAATCACTAATTATTTTTGACGATATTTTTTGTACTGTTTCATCAAAGCATCCTCATATGAAGAAGTTGGTTCTGCCTTGAAATACTCCTCATTTTTAAGCGCATCTGGCAAGTATTGCTGTTTCACGAAGTGTCCTGGATAGTCATGTGGATACTTGTATCCAACACCACGTCCCAATTTTTGAGCCCCTGAATAATGAGCATCTTTTAAGTGGTCTGGAATGCTAATCGCACGACCTTTTCTGACATCAGACAATGCACTATCGATTGAGCGAATAGCCGTGTTTGATTTAGGCGAAAGTGCAAGTTCGATAATCGCATTTGCAAGTGGAATTCTAGCTTCCGGTAAACCAAGTCGTTCCGCAGCTTGCACAGCGGATACTGCGCGAGCTGCACCTTGTGGATTTCCTAGTCCAATATCTTCGTAGGCAATAACTAAGAGTCGTCTCATTAAACTTGGAAGATCTCCAGCTTCCATTAAACGAGCAGCGTAATGCAAGGCTGCGTTCACGTCTGATCCTCGAATGGATTTTTGAAGAGCAGAGATGACATCGTAATGCTGGTCTCCGTCTTTATCATAAGAGAGGGCCTTTCGTTGGATACATTCTTCTGCAATTTGAATGGTGATATGAATCTTTCCATCGTCACTAGCTTCAGTTGATTTAGCGGCTAGTTCTAGTGCGTTTAGAGCACTTCTGACGTCTCCGTTAGTACTACTTGCAAAGTGAGTTAAGGCTTCTTCTGTGACGTCTAGATTTAGTTTTCCTAAGCCGCGTTCTTCGTCTTCAATAGCCTTTAAGAGCGCTTTTTGAATATCCTGCGAAGAGAGTGGTTTGAGTTCGAAAATTTGAGTTCGACTACGAATCGCAGGATTAATGGAAATGTACGGATTCTCAGTCGTTGCTCCAACTAAAATAATTCGGCCATTTTCCAAATGGGGCAATAAGAAGTCTTGTTTCGTTTTATCAAGACGGTGAATTTCGTCGAGTAGTAGAATGACGCTACCTGACATCTTGGCTTCTTCGGCAACGATTTGTAAATCTTTTTTTGTATCGGTGGCCGCGTTTAGTTGTCTAAAAGCCACTTTTGTACTTCCGCTAATGGCACTAGCGATACTTGTTTTCCCAGTTCCTGGAGGTCCATATAAAATCATGGATGATAATTGTTTGGCCACAACCATGCGATTGATGATTTTTCCAGGAGAGACAAGATGCTTTTGACCAATCACTTCGTCAATCGTACGAGGTCGCATACGGTAAGCGAGCGGTTGATGGTTCATGACAGTTCCTCCTTAAATTTCTTTATGTTTAGTGTATCATAAGTTGAAAGAATGATATAATAGGAAAGATCAAAACAACTTATTAGGACAATAAATAGTCATCCCGTATAATAGTATTGTTTGAAAGTGAGGAGAGTGCAAGGTGAATTACTTAGATTATGCAGCAACGACGCCAGTAAATGCGGAAGTATTAGAAGTGATTACAAAGGAAATGGCTTCTTTTGGGAATCCGTCTAGTGTCTATCGCATTGGTCGTGAACAAAAGCAAAAAATCGAACGTGTGAAGAAAGCTATTTTATCAGAACTACAAGCATCTCCACACGATGCCATTATCTTTACAAGTTCAGGATCTGAAGGAAACAATTTAGTGTTTGAAAGTATTCGTGAGCATTTCGCAAAAGAAAAAGGGCATATCATTGTTTCTGCAGTAGAGCATCCTTCTGTTCGAAAACCAGCTGAATTTTTAGAACAGGAAGGCTTTGACGTGACGTATTTAGCTCCAAATAAAGATGGCATTGTGACAGTTTCTGAAATTGAGCAGGCTTTAAGAGAGGACACACGTCTAGTTTCAATTATGACTGTCAATAATGAAACAGGCGCAAGATTCCCAATTGAAGAGATTGCTGCTTTATTAAAAGACAAGCCAACTTATTTCCATACGGATGCTGTTCAAGCCTTTGCACAAGAAGCATTAACGGTGGATGGAATTGACTATTTAACGGCTTCAGGACATAAAATTTATGCGCCAAAAGGGATTGGATTCCTATATAAATCAAAAGATGCGCCTATTCATGCATTGATTAAAGGTGGCGGACAAGAGCTAGGATTTAGAGCTGGAACGGAAAATGTTCCTTATATTCTAGGTCTTGAAAAAGCGATGCAAATCGTTGTAGCAAAAAGAGATGAGCTCGTTCAAAACTATCAAGAGTTACGTGAGTATCTAACCGCTAAGTTGTCTGAAAGAGGCATTGAGTTTGAGTTTAATGGAGTAGCAAATCCAAAGAATCCGCATATTTGTAATATCTGGTTGAAGGGAAGAAAAGCAACACAAACGTTAATCTTCAATGATTTAAAAGATGTTTCAGTATCTGCTGGATCTGCATGTTCAGCTGGAAGTGTACAAATCAGTCCAGTATTGTCTGCAATGTTTAAAGGCGAAACGAGTCGTCTTGAAGAATCTGTCAGACTTTCATTTGGAATGGGTTCAACAAAAGAAGATATTGACGCCTTTGTGGACGCACTGCGTTAAGAGAGAGCTTTTGTTTAGAGGTAAAATATGGTAAACTAACGTTGTAGAAAAAGAAAGAGGAGAAGCGCATATGGCATTTACACCAACTGCATCATTAAAAGGATCAAACCAAGTCTTTTCGGTTAGTCCAACATGTAAAGGTTACACATTACGTGATAATGGCTTTACAGAAACAAAATCTGGGAACTTCCAATTAATTCGTAGTTTAGACGAAACAATTGATGATCACCGTGGATTAAAATTAAAAGTCATGGTGGATAAAGATAAGAAACAATTGAAAATTTCGACAGTAACGAAGAATGGCCTGCAAACAGTTGACTTATACGGTAAAGCAAATACTGCTATGGCTGTAGAAAAGTTAGAGTTTATTTTAGAAGGGCTTGTTGAACGAGGCGTTCTTGAAGTAACAACAAAATAGTGTATAAGAAAAGAGAGACAGTTCAAAATTGAACTGTCTCGTTTATCATGCACGGGCGGTGTTCCCTGTAGCTGTATTATTCGACTTCGGGTAGCGGCTTAAATTGTGCTACGAAGCTTTGAGTGTCGCCAAAATAAAGATTCTCGCTAGGAACTTCATATAGCTCCTGCATTCTCTTGCTTAAAGAATATGGAAGATTAGTTGAATCTTTTTCATACTTCGTAAGCGTATCTTTGTTTATTTTAAGATATTTGGCGGCTTCTAACAGTGTTAAATTACGATTTACCCGTGCTGCTCGTAAAGAGATCATCATACACCTTCGCCCCCTTTTTCTCAATTTAATTATAGTGAAAACGCAACCGTTTGTCAAAAACAGAATTGGGCAAAAATCCTATTACTATCGCATTTTCAATGATTTTCAAGCAAAAATTTTGAAAAAAATAAAAATAAATTTAAAATTAGGGTAAATTCTGATAACTCGACCTTCAAATCGACTAGTTCAGGAAATAAATAGAAATGATGGTGAAAGAATGAGTAACGAAAAAACAAGAGTTGTCGTTGGCATGAGTGGAGGAGTTGACTCCTCTGTAACAGCTTTACTATTAAAAGAAGCTGGATATGATGTCATCGGTATTTTTATGAAAAACTGGGATGATACGGACGAAAATGGCGTTTGTACAGCAACTGAAGACTACAAAGATGTGGCAGCAGTTGCAGAACAAATCGGTATTCCGTATTATTCAGTGAATTTTGAAAAAGAATATTGGGATCGTGTGTTTGAATATTTCCTTCGTGAATACCGCTTAGGACGTACACCGAATCCAGATGTGATGTGTAATAAAGAAGTCAAATTCCAAGCTTTTCTAGATTATGCCATGCAATTAGGAGCAGATTATGTGGCAATGGGGCACTATGCACGAGTTGAAAAAGACGAAAACGGAATTGTTCACCTATTAAGAGGAAAAGACAATAATAAAGACCAAACGTATTTCTTAAGTCAATTGAATCAAAAGCAATTAGAAAAAGCGATGTTTCCAATTGGCCACTTAGAGAAAAAAGAAGTCCGTGAGATTGCTGAAAAGTATGATCTTGCGACTGCAAAGAAGAAGGATTCTACTGGTGTATGTTTCATTGGAGAACGTAACTTCAACGAGTTCTTATCAAACTATTTACCAGCTAAACCAGGAAAAATGGTGACTCTTGATGGAGAAATAAAAGGCGATCATGCTGGACTCATGTACTACACAATTGGACAACGCCAAGGTCTTGGTATTGGTGGTGGTGGTAAGACAAATGATCCATGGTTTGTCATTGGAAAAGACTTATCTACAAATACTTTATATGTGGGTCAAGGGTTCCACCATCCAAACCTTTATTCCGATAGTTTAACGGCTACAGATATTCAATTTACAAATGATTTACCTAGAGAGAAGACGTTCGAATGTACAGCTAAATTTAGATACCGTCAACAAGATACAAAAGTGAAAGTCGTATTGGACGAAAAGGATCCAACATTGGCTACAGTGATTTTTGAGGAGCCAGTTCGTGCGATTACACCTGGTCAAGCCGTTGTATTCTATGACGGTGAAGAGTGTCTCGGCGGAGGTATCATCGATAAAGCGTATATGAACGGAGAAGAACGTCAATACGTATAAAAGTAATAAACAGAAAGGAGATTCCTAATGAGTGATACACCTTATATTGTAGGGGAAGTATTAACGACTTTTTTCGAGAATTCGCAAAACTTTTATAAAGTCATGCTCGTTCGCGTCGTTGAGTCTAATTGCGTGGATGTGGATGACGAAATCGTGGTGACTGGAATTTTCGGGCAAATTCATTCGGATGTCTCCTATCGTTTTAATGGGAAGATTGTTTCTCATCCCAAATATGGGGAACAATTCCAAGCGGATAATTATCAGCAGACACAACCAACCGGGAAAAGAGGGCTCATTCAATATTTGTCTAGTTCTCATTTTCCAGGTATTGGAGAGAAGACGGCTGAGAAGATTATCGAAAAGTTAGGCGAAGAAGCCATGGAGCGTATCTTAAATGATGAGACTGCGCTTGATGGAATTACAGGCCTCACGAAAAAGAAAAAAGAAATGATTCGCGAAGTCATTCAGCAAAACCAGGGCACTGAGAAGTTAATGTTTGAACTGACGAATCTTGGATTTACGCCTGCCATTGCGCAGAAAATTATCGGCATGTATAAAGATAAGGCTAGAGCAGTCCTAGACGAGGATCCATATGTACTTCTTCAAAGAATTGAAGGACTTGGTTTTAGACGAATGGATAGTATTGCCCAGTCCATGGGAATTGATCCAGACGATACTTCTAGACTAAAGGGTGCGCTCTTTGTAGTGACAAGAGATTTCTGTTATCAAACAGGTGATACTTACTTAACGGCTGAAGTGTTAATTACGCAAGCGCAACGATTATTGGAGTCATGCCAAAATTACTTAATCGAACCAGATAGACTAGTAGATGCATTAAACGAATTGATTCGTGAAGGTGTTGTATTCTCTGATGAAAATCGTATTGCGATTGCGTCTTTATATTATGCAGAACTAGGGATTAGTAACGCCTTGTCAAAACGGATTACTGCTTCTAAACTGGAAATTAGTAAAGAGAAAATTGAAAAAGCAATTGATAAAACACAGGAGAAATACAATATTCAATATGATGCGTCTCAAAAAGAGGCTATTCATCGCATTATGACTGAACCACTTTTTGTATTAACGGGTGGACCAGGTACTGGGAAGACAACGATTATTAATGCAGTCATTGACGTCTATGCGCAACTTAACGAGCTCGATAACGATGAGGAGATTGAAGAAGCGATTGTTCTTGCAGCTCCGACTGGACGAGCGGCGAAACGCATGAATGAGTTGACAGGATATCCTGCTTCTACAATTCATCGTCTGCTAGGAATTGCAATTGATAGTGTGGATGATAGTTTTGATGACAAAGAAATTAATGGTGAATTCTTAATTATCGATGAGATGTCAATGGTGGATACGTGGCTAATGAACCGAGTGTTTAAGGCTGCACCAGAAGGGTTGAAGATTCTTCTTGTTGGAGATAGTAATCAATTGCCTTCTGTTGGACCAGGCCAAGTCTTAACGGATTTACTGGAAACCAATCAAGTACCAGCGATTGAACTGAAGCGAATTCACCGTCAGACACAACAATCTTCTATTGTGGAATTAGCCCATAGCATTAAAGATGGATTCTTGCCACTGAACTTTATGGAGAAACAAATAGACCGTAGCTTCTTACCATGTTCGACAGAACGGTTGGTAACAATTATTGAGAAAGTCGTTGTAGCAGCTCTTAAAAAGGGCTATACGAAGCGAGATATTCAAGTACTGGCTCCAATGTATAAAGGGGATGCGGGTATTAATGCCATCAATCAGATGATGCAAGAAATCTTAAATCCTAAGATTGGAAATTCTGTGCGCGAAGTGGAATCCTTTGATAAAGTCTTCCGTGTAGGGGATAAAGTCCTTCAACTAGTGAATTTACCTGAAGAGAATGTCTACAACGGTGATATTGGTGAAATTACAGCAATTCAATTTGCGAAAGAAAACGATGACCAAGTGGATAAAATTTTTGTTCTATTTGATCAAACGGAAGTCGAGTATCATAGAACCGTTTGGCAACAATTGACGCTGGCGTATTGCTGCTCAATTCATAAGGCACAAGGGTCTGAATTTAAAATGGTCATTTTACCAATGGTGAATCAGTACTCACGTATGTTGCAAAGAAATCTATTGTATACGGCAGTTACAAGAAGTCAGCAATATCTCATCATGTGTGGAGAAGCAGGAGCGTTCCAAAAGAGTGCAACTACCATCCCTCCAAAACGAGCAACATTCTTACAAGAGTTCTTAACGAATTTCGACATTGAAAAGACAGAAGAAACTCCAGTAATTAAAGAGAATAAAACGGAATCGTCGCTTGATGATATGGTTCATTCAGACGAAGGCAAAGAAATCCAATTAACCATCCAAGCAATTGAAGAAGAACTTATTTCTCCGATGATTGGAATGGACGATGTTACACCATATGATTTTATGATAAGAAGCTAGTTTTCTAGCTTCTTTTTTTCGTGTTTTTTCAGCTGGAATTAATTGCCATCTGTCCATGATGTAGGGTAAAATGAGAACAAATGATTATGAAAGAAGGACAAATAATGAATCGACAAAAACATTTTTTAGTTTCTGAAGACGCTGTTCCTCCTGTATTTGCTAAAGTTTTGCAAGCAAAAGAGCTACTTGCGACAGGACAAGCCAAAGATGTCACTGAAGTAGTGAAAATGGTTGGCATCTCACGCAGTGTTTATTACAAGTATTATCGTAAAGTACAAGGTTTTTCATCTGTAAATGCAGGGAGAAAAGCATCTATTAATATTCATATGAAAAATATCAAAGGAACACTAACTAAGACTCTTGAAGTGTTTGCAAATCGTGATATGAACATTTTGACAATCTTCCAAGGATTAGCCATTCATAGTGTTGCCGTTGTTCAAATTATGATTGATATTTCTGAGGCGACTGCTAGTGTGGAAGATGTTATCAAAGAAATTAACGCACTGGATAACATTATTTCTGTGGAGCTACAAAGTATCGAATAATGAAACAAGAATTTTTAAACTATTTAACCAAGAATAATATTAAATGTTTGATTTTCGATAAAGATGGCACATTGACGGACACATCCACATTATGGTTTGAACCAACGATTTTAGTTCTTGATGAATTAATTAAGCGTAATGGGATGAAGCTATCTAACATTGAGCATGACGAGTTATTTGACCGACTTGGAATTACCGAAACAGACATCATTGAAAATAGTGTGATTGCCGCTGGTTCTGTTCGCGATATGTTAGAAGTTTTAAATGAATTCAGAACGATCGATATCGAAGAAAATTATGACTTCGTGGTGCAATACTTTGCTGGGTATATTTTGTCTCATCCAGAGAAAATCCAAACTCTTGGACAGGTAAAGAACACACTCAGTGAATTGAAAGCAGAAGGATACACGATTGTCTTAGTGACAAATGATTCTCGTTTGCCGGCAGAAGCTGTATTAAAGGTTGCTGGAATCGGTGAGTTGTTTGACTTTGTCGGAACAACTGATGAATTTCCTTCAAAACCTGCAACGGATGCACTCCACGCTATTCAAAATCAATTCGGTATATCTTTTAACGAGATGATTTATATTGGTGACTCAACGGTAGATGAGGAGTTTGCTAGAAATACAGCTGGATTTATTGCTGTAACAAGTGAACCTGGTAATCCGAATGTTCTTCCTAGTGCTATTTTTAAATTAAAATCAATAGATGAATTAAGTTAGGAGGAAATGATGAATAGTACGATTCAAGAAAATCATAAATTTAAAGTTCTGCTAACTATTTTAATTCCAGTTTTGATTTATCAAATTGCCAATTATTCAGCTCAATTTATTGATACGGTAATGACAGGACGTTATAACGAAGTCCATCTTGCAGGAGTATCGATTGGTGGGAGCTTGTACGCACCTTTTTTCTCTCTGTTAACAGGGCTGATTTCGGGGCTTGTTCCTATTGTTGGACAATATTTTGGACAGAAGAAATTAGATAAGATAGAACAAGTGATGCGTCAATACTTAATCATTGGCGTAGTGTTAGCTATTGGTCTATTTGTTTTTGGAGCATTATTCCTTAAACCTGTTTTAGGGATTATGAATTTAGAACGAGAAGTGGAAGCTGTAGCAGTGGGATATTTAACTTGGCTATCCCTAGGCTTCATTCCATTATTACTCTTTAGTGCCTTAAGATCTTTTGTGGATGCTTTAGGATTAACAAAAGTATCGATGATGCTTATGGTATTAGTAGTTCCGCTCAATATGTTCTTTAACTATTCACTGATTTACGGTCAGTTTGGCTTTCCTGAAATGGGAGGAGCTGGGGCAGGACTTGGAACGGCACTGGCTTACTGGGGATTACTCGTGGTAGCAGTTATTGTTTTTAGAAAACATCCAGTATTAAAAGAGTATGACGTTATAAAATGGAGCGGAATCGATACTAAAATGTGGAAGGAACCATTTAAAATCGGACTTCCAATTGGGTTATCGATTTTTGCGGAAGTTGCCATTTTCGCGTTTGTGGGGTTACTGATGTCTAAATTTGGAACCTCCATTATTGCATCCCACCAAGCTGCGATGAACTTTGCAACAGTGGTTTATGCATTTCCAATTAGCATTTCCACTGCGCTAACGATTATTGTTTCTTATGAAGTCGGTCGAAAGGATATTCGTTCAGCCATGCAGTTTGCTTATATTGGAATTGCGACGGCAGTAACGCTTGCTGTTGTGACGTTAACCTTATTAGCGCTCAATATCCAATGCGTGGCCGGACTTTATGGAACTGACCCAGACTTTATTCAATTAACCGTTGTGTTTTTAACGTATAGTCTGTTATTCCAACTGTTTGACGCGGTGGCAGCACCAATTCAAGGAACGCTCAGAGGGTTTAAAGACGTCCAAATGCCATTCATCTTATTTTTAATTGGTTATTGGATTATAGGATTACCAACTGGATTTATATTAGATAATGTATTCAACACTGGTCCATATTCATATTGGATTGGTTTGATAATGGGATTAATGAGTAGTTGCATCTTCTTAGTTTTCCGATTAAGAAGAGTATTTAAAAAATTTAAGGAATCACGAGGTGTGTAAATGTTTGAATCATACAAAGAAGAAGTAACATTTAATGAAGAAAGAGGGTCTGAAGATTTCGACCCACAAAATGAATTTTATCAAGAAGATATGGAAGAATCGTTTAAAAAAGACATTACGTCTATCGGAAGAAGATTAATTGTTTATATGTTAGTTTTCTTCTTCTTCGCAGCTGCTGGGCAACAAGGGGCAGCACAAAATGCGGTTAACACTGAAGATTTTTACGGAATTTGGGGAGTAGGACTATTTATTGCGGCTTCTCTAAGTTTACTCATTTGGGCTCTTTCTAAAAAATTCCCAATGAAACGCATTTATGAGCACGTTGCTCCAAGAAAAATGAATATACAGTCGTTTGCGATCCTTTCTGCGAGCTTATTTGGAGTTCGTTTTATTTCAAAACTCTTATTAACAGGACTTGAAAAATTGTTATTGGAAATGGGCATTCCAGCAACACTTGTAACAAATACAAGTGAACAGTTGACGTCAAGTATCATTTTTGTACTGTATTTAGGAGTAATGGCTCCGGTAGTTGAAGAATTTATCTTCAGAGGATTTATTGGTTATCGCCTTGAACGTTACGGGAAGGTATTTACGATTCTGTTTACGTCGCTTATTTTCTCATTATTCCATGCCAATATTACGCAAGGCGTCTTCACATTCATGGCAGGGATTGTTTTCGCCTATGTTGCTCTTGAATATGGCTTCCAATGGGCAGTGGCGTTCCATATGATGAATAACTTCTTATTTGCAGTTGTGGTCGATATTTATCTTGCACAAATGGTAAATTTTGGCAATTTTTCTCTCGTTCAACTACTAGATTTAATTGGCTTTGTTGTATTAGTATTAGTGGTTATTTTAAAATGGAAAGATATTAAAGAATATATCAGTGTGAATCGTGGCTTCTATGGAATTGGACAAATTACTTTTAGTCGCGTAACGATTATTCTATACATTATTTATCTTTTATATCGTACTTTCCTACCATATTTCGCACTATACTTGTTTTTCTAGATAGGAGGATTTTCTTTGAATACAATTTATTTAGAAGATAGCGTCTATACAACCATCACTGAACATCCAGAAGTCAAAGATTTACTTGTTGAAATTGGCTTTAAACCACTGAACCAACCACAAATGGTTCATACGGTAGGACGTATCACGAATCTGATTAAAGGTTCAAAAATTGCAAAAGTTCCTTTAGAAACCATTGTAGAAACATTAGAAATGAATGGATACATCGTTAAAGAAAGCAGGGATTAGATGGCTAAAGAAGATTACACGATGGAAGA
>CAKPVL010000002.1 GCA_934193545.1 uncultured Granulicatella sp.
CCCCACAACTCTCTTTCTTTATATTAGTTTTCGCGTTCAATTGCTATGGCAATACCCATGCCGCCACCTACACAGAGGGAAGCGACCCCGATTTTACCGTCGAGTTGTTCGAGGGCGTTAATCAGCGTGACCACAATACGGGTACCTGAAGCACCGATTGGATGGCCGAGTGCAATCGCACCACCGAATGGATTTACTTTTTCGGTAGGAATCTTCAAGTCTTTGATGACGGCCATGCTTTGTGCAGCAAAGGCTTCGTTCAGTTCAAAGACATCCACTTTTTCAAGCGGAATACGTGTACGCGCCACTAATTTTTGAATGGCTGGAACAGGGCCGATTCCCATAATCGAAGGATCGACACCGGCTTCGGCATAACCTTTCAATGTCGCAAGAATTGGAAGGCCAAGTTCTGTGGCGTATTCACGCGTTGTCATAATGACACAAGCGGCACCGTCGTTAATTCCAGAGGCGTTTCCGGCTGTCACGGTTCCGTCTTTTTTGAAGGCTGGTTTAAGACCTGCAAGGCTCTCAAGCGTCGTGTTTGGACGGATAAATTCATCCGTTGCTTTTAAGTCATCGGATTTTGTTTTACGGTTGAAGACCGCTACAGGAGTGATTTCGTTGGCGAAACGTCCTTCTTCTTGCGCTTTAGCGGCTTTTTGTTGAGAAGATACAGCGAAAGCGTCTTGTTCTTCGCGGGTAAATCCGTATTTTTCAACGATGTTTTCTGCAGTAATGCCCATCGCGTCTTGTGAGTAGGCATCTGTTAACCCATCATTGAATAAAGAGTCGACTAATGTCACAGGACCATTTTTTGGAGCAAAGCGTTGTTGTAATAAATGCGGTGCAAGGCTCATATTTTCCATACCGCCGGCTAAGACGATTTTGGCGTCGCCTAGTCGAATCGCTTGTGCGGCTGAAATAATGGCTTTCAAACCAGAGCCACACACTTCATTAACTGTAACAGCAGTACTTGCATGGTTCAGTCCAGCGCCGAGTCCGACTTGACGAGCAGGATTTTGTCCAAGACCTGCTTGTAAGACATTTCCAAAGATGACTGTATCTATTTGTTCAGGTGAAAGATTCGCTTTTTGGATGGCAGCTTTTGCGACCGTTGTTCCTAATTCGATAGCAGAAGTTGTCGCAAATTGCCCGCCAAATTTACCAATCGCAGTACGAGTAGCACTCACGATAACGATATCATTTCCGTTCATATTTTCATTCCTTTCCAGTCTATATTTACTATTTCGTTTCTATTTTATAAGATTTCGTATAAGAAACCTATCAATTTAGTACAAATAATTAGTAAAGAATTGTTTAAATTCCCTAACATTTAGTGAATTCAATTGTCCTAACGGCGAATTTTTGCTACTATAGTGTGTGCTAAGAAAGAACAGGAAGCTCAATTTGTGTGTTTGGAGCTTCATTCGTAAAGGAGAACAATAAAACAATGAATATAGGGATAGATAAGATTGGCTTTTTCGTACCGCCGACTGCGCTAGATATGGAAACACTAGCAGTGGCGCGTGGAGTAGAGCCAGCTAAATACACGATTGGAATTGGCCAGTCTACAATGGCAGTAGCACCAGTGACTCAAGATATCGTGACTTTAGCCGCAAATGCTGCGTTATCCATTATCGATGATGAAGATCGCGAATCTATTGAAATGATTTTATTTGGGACAGAAACTGGAATCGATCAATCAAAATCAGCTGCCGTCTATATGCAACGTATGCTTGGGTTATCAAATCGTGTTCGTAGCGTGGAATTAAAACATGCCTGCTACGGAGCAACAGCTGCCTTACAATTAGCAAAAGGCCACATTGCCTTAAACCCAACTTCAAAAGTATTAGTCATCGCAAGTGACATTGCTAAATACGGATTAAACTCTGGCGGGGAACCAACACAAGGTGCCGGAGCAGTCGCAATGATTGTTTCCGCAGACCCACGTTTACTTGTTTTAGATAACGAAACAAGCTTATTCACAGATGACGTGATGGACTTCTGGAGACCAAACTACTCAGCGTATCCAATGGTAGACGGAAAATTCTCAAACGAGCAATACATCCGTTTCTTTGCAGAAGTTTGGAATGATTATCAAGCAAAAACAAATGCGCAGTTCTCAGACTTTGACGCAATTTGTTTCCATTTACCATATACAAAAATGGGGATGAAAGCCTTCAAGCCATTCTTAGAAGAAATGAGCGAAGAGGAACAAGAACGCTTCACAGCGCGTTACCAAGAAGCAGCTGTGTATAACCGCCAAGTCGGAAACATCTACACAGGTTCATTATTCTTAAGCTTCATCTCATTATTAGAAAACAGTTCTGTATTAGTAGCCGGAGACCGCATCGGATTCTTCAGCTATGGATCAGGAGCCGTTGGGGAATTCTTCGCCGGTGAATTAGTCGAAGGCTTCGAAAACCAATTGCACATTGCAGAACATCAAGCAATGCTAGAAAACCGCAAAATGTTGACAGTAGAAGAATACGAAGAAATCTTCACAGAAGTGGTAGACTCAAGCGGTGAACAAACCTTCACACGCGAAGACAACAGCCCAATTACATTAACAGCCGTTGTTGACCACCAACGTCAATACACAATCAAATAAGACGCAAACCGTAGCCAATAAAAGGCTGCGGTTTTTTTGGTTGAAGAAGCAAAAAAATAAAAATGTAGCATATATGCTACATTTCGAATTTTAAAATTAAAAGTAAAATATAAACGTTGAAATGATGCGGTTTTTAGCGGTCTATTCAGCAACCCCGTTTTAGGTCGTTTGCACAAATTCGGAATGACATCGTAAATTTTCTGAGAAAAAATCAAAAAAATTTTTTTCAGTCACGTCCCCCTTCAAACTGACAAAAATCCTCAAAAACCCCGCTGGGATGCACTCTCTAACACCCTGCACCGCTTCCGTCAAACTGAGTGGCGCAACACTTTTTTTCATTTTTTTATAAAGGATTTGAACAAAACGCACAAAAAAAGATGATACCGGAGAAATTTGCGGATTTTATAATCGCAGTAACAGGGAATCGCATCGAATGTGAGGGAGAAAGACAGAAATACTCTAAATACATTATTGTATTTAGAGTATTTCGTTTTCTTTCCCCCACAAAGTTGAATAGGGATGAGCAAACTGGATACAGTGAAGCTCATTCCATTCAACCACTGTGCTTACGCGGAGTAGGGACTTGTTCCGTACTTCGCGTTTGAAGCTTCGAAGGTGCAAGACCTAGGCTTGCACCGGTGCCCTGTAACAGCGATTATAAAAATAATCCGCAAGGATTCGAAGGTACCATCTTTCTGTGCGTATATTATAGTCAAATTTCGCCCTTTTGTGGTATCCTATGTAAAGAGAAAATGAAAGAAAGTAGTAGCGCCATGAAGAAAATTATCGTTATCAATACCGGTGGTACGATTGCCATGAGTGAAGACCGCTCAACCGGTAACGTAACCCCTACAAGCACAAACCCATTAACAAACTCCGACACAATTTTTGCCCCAATCGCAAGTGTCGTCGTAGAGGATCTATTTAACCTTCCGTCTCCACATATGACGGAGGAAAAAATGTGGGAAGTTCAAAAGCGAATCGTTCAAGCGCAACAAGAAGGCTTTGACGGAGCGGTGGTGACTCACGGTACCGATACATTAGAAGAAACAGCGTATTTTCTAGAGCTAACAACAGACGGAAAATTCCCAATCGTTTTAACAGGAGCGATGCGTTCAAGCAATGAAATCGGAGCGGACGGGTTAGCGAACTTACGCAGTGCCATTATTACGGTAACGAGTCCAGAGAGTGTGGACAAAGGCGTTCTTGTTGTGATGAACGATGAAGTCCATGCGGCAACGTATGTAACAAAGACGCATACAACTAACGTAGCGACTTTCCAAACTCCAACTTTTGGGCCACTGGGATTAGTATCCAAGAGTGAAGTGATTTACTTCCAAAAATTCTTACATCATGAATACTATCCGATTCAAGAACTCGTGGACAAGGTATACTTATTAAAAGCATATTCTGGAATGGATTCGATGTTATTTGATGCCATTGCTGATTCAGATGCGAATGGATTAGTCATCGAAGCTCTTGGAGCAGGTAACTTACCGCCAACGACACTTCCTGGGTTGCAACGTTGCTTGGATAAAGGAATTCCAGTCGTGCTTGTATCTCGTGCATTTAACGGTGTGACATACGATGTATATAATTATCTTGGTGGAGGCAAACAGCTTCATGAAGCAGGAGTGATTTTCACAACAGGGCTTAGCGGACAAAAGGCTCGTGTGAAATTATCGGTGTTATTAAGCGCTCATGCGAATAGAGAAACAATCATTAGAGCATTTCAAGTATAGGAAAGAGGAATAGATATGGTTAGAAAAATTGGACGAGTGGTTCGTCAATATGAAGGAAAACCGATTATTTACGGCATGCCACTAGAAGAGCTAACAGCTTGGTTTGAAGCAAAAGGCGAAAAGAAATTCAGAGCAGGGCAATTATGGGACTGGCTTTACCGCAAACGTGTAACTAGTTTTGAAGAAATGACAAACTTGCCAAAATCACTGATTGAACAGTTACAAGAAGAGTTCACATTCCCAGTGTTAAACGAACGTATCAAACAACAATCAACAGACGGAACACGTAAATTCCTCTTTGAATTAGCAGACGGCCTCTTAATCGAAACGGTATTAATGCCACAAGAATACGGCTTATCTATCTGTGTAACGACACAAGTAGGATGTAATATCGGATGTACTTTCTGTGCCAGCGGAATTATCGCAAAACAACGTGACCTTGTTGCTGGGGAAATCGTAGCGCAAGTCATGCACGTTCAACGTACTTTAGACGAAGTGTCTCCTGGGGACCGCGTCAGCCATATCGTAGTCATGGGGATTGGGGAACCATTTGATAACTATGATAACGTGATTAAGTTCTTGAAAGTCGTTAACTCTGATAAAGGTCTTGGCATTGGGGCTCGTCATATCACTGTATCTACAAGTGGTTTGGCTCCAAAGATTCGTGAGTTCGCTGACGAAGGATTACAAGTCAACCTTGCGTTATCCCTTCATGCGCCAGATAACGATACACGTTCTCGTATCATGCGTATCAACCGTAAATATCCAATTGAAGTCGTGATGGATGCGATTAATGAATATATCGCTAAAACTAATCGTCGTGTAACCTTCGAGTACATCATGCTTGATCACGTGAATGACTCTGTGGAACAAGCGCAACAATTGGCCGACCTTCTTGCGGATAAGAAACGTCTTTCATACGTCAACTTAATTCCTTATAACAAAGTTCGTGAACATGACCAATATGAACGTAGTGGAAAAGAACGCGTAGTAGCCTTCTACGATGTCTTGAAGAAAAACCACATCAACTGTGTCGTTCGTAAAGAATTCGGACATGATATCGAAGCAGCCTGCGGACAATTACGTTCAAGCCAAATGAAACGTGACCGTGCTGAAAAAACAAAAGCCTAATGAAATTGATGAACCACACCTCAAAATAGAGGTGTGGTTTTTTTGGTGCAAAAAAGGAAATTTCTTTTATTATCCGCCAAAAGTCCTATATACATTGGATTAAGACAATGTTACACTATGAGCATAACAATAAGTTGAAGTGGAGCGAGTGTGTATGAGGGTTGTTTTTCAGCAGTTTAAAAAAGAAGTATTCATCATGATTACGTTGCTCACCCTAATTGCAGGGGCAGAGCTTGTGTCGAGTATCGTGAATGCGCAGACTTTAGATACTTTAGTGAACATGGATATTCATAATTTCTTTTATAAAGCGATTTGTTTAGTCATTATTTTTGCATTTTATCTATTGTTTACGTATATGTTGATTCGCTATCAGGCCTACTTTAATCAAAAAGTTGCGACGTGGTTAAGGGATCGTATTAGTCATTCTATTGAAGCGACGTCTTATGGACGCTTTTATGAAAAGAATAGTCAAACGTATATTTCGTGGTTTACAAGTGACTTGGAACAGATTAAAGGGCATGCGATTGATCCAACCTTTGATGTTATCGGAGGAATTATTTCTGCGGTTATTTCTGCGGTGGCGTTATTCATGTATCATTGGTCTATCGTTTTACTAGCGGCTATCTGTATTGTCATTATGGCCGTGTTGCCGGCTTTGTTCTCAGCAGAACTGACAGAAAAAACCATCAAAGTGTCAGAAGCGAATGAAAAATTCGCAAAATCGATTTCGGATTTATTGAGCGGATATGATACCCTATTTGTTTTTCGTAAGCTAGCGTATTTAAAAGAAAAAATCCATGAAAAATCAGTTGGAGTAGGAGATACGCATCGAGACTATAGTAAGTCGATGGCCAAAGTTGCCGTTAGTGGTGGGATTGGGAATGTGTTTAGCCAGATTTCTGTATTCATCTTAACGGGATACTTAGCTTATATTGGCGAAGTCAGTATCGGGAGTATTCTAGCAGCGATGGCGTTAAGTAGTACCATCTTCAACGTGCTAGGAAATATTAGTCAAAAGATCGGTTCAATTAAGAGTGCAGATTCGTTGTTTAACAAATATGAGCAATTAGAACCAGCAGCTCTTGTAGAGGAAGCACCAGAAGACGCACCACGCACTCTTATTGAAGTAAGTGATGTTTCGTTTAACTACGGAGAAAAGGTGATTTTAAACCATGTTTCTCTTGGCTTTAACGAAGGACAAAAATACGCGATTACTGGCGAAAGTGGAACAGGAAAATCAACGCTGTTAAATATAATCGCTGCAAAATTAACGGAGTATTTAGGAGAGGTGAAACTCGCTGGAGTCGATGTGAAGAAACAATCCTATGATGAGTTATATCGTCAAATGGTCTATATCGCGCAAAAACCGCATATTTTCACGACAACCATTCGGGAAAACGTAACGCTCACTGAAGAGTATACGGATGAAGAGGTTTGGGAGTCTCTTGAAAAAGTGGGACTCGCTTCTATTGTACGAAACTTGCCACAGGGATTAGATACGGTCTTAGGGGATGGCGATTCAAATCTATCCGGTGGTCAGTTGCAACGCATTGCCTTCGCGCGTGGATTGATGAAACAACCAAAAGTCTTCTTACTGGATGAAGTCAGCTCCAACTTAGACGAAAAGACAACCATTGAGGTGTTGAAACCAATCCTAGAAGATAAGAGCGTGACCGTTCTATGGGTAACACACCATCTTCCTGAAGCATTAAAAGAAAATATCGATCAAACGATTCAAATGAGTGAATTAAATCAAACGGCTTAACGAATGTTTAGTGACCTTCCTATGGATGAATAGGGAGGTCTTTTTTGATGTGTCGAACGCATGAAAAAGTGCGATTTGATAGGTTTTTGCCTCAAAAAGGAACGGAAAACAGTGTAATAAATGAAGAAAGTATGACCGAGATTGTAAGAAAATTCTACGAACGCGTTACAGAACGGTGTCAAATGTTACGGAAACATATGTTCTTGTCATTTGTTTGTCATAATAACATCAGAAAAAGTCAAAAAAATTAAGTGACCTTAACAAACCGCATAAAATCAACATTTTCGATTTTATTCGTGGTAACATTATTAGCATCAATTAAGTTCGCAACCCAAAAATCCAAGCGAACGAGGTTTTTGACTTTAGAAAAAGTCGGAAATCGGAAAGGAAAATATGAAACCAATCAAGAAACAATTCATGATGGTGACAGCATCACTTGCTTTATTTAGTTTTGCAGGATTTTCAGCAACTACAGCAAGTGCCAACGAAGTAGAATGGACAGCACGTACTGTAGAACAAGTAAAACAAGATGTTAAAACAGACGATAAAGGTGTACAAGAGTACACAATCAAATGGGGAGATACATTATCAGTAATTTCTGAAGCAACTGGTGCATCATTAGATACATTAGTTCAAGTGAACGAAATTCAAGATGCAAACCTTATTTACCCAGGTACAGTGTTACGTTTCTCAGCGGACCAAAAAGAAGTAACCGTTGATAACGGAACAGAACAACACTCATACCGTGTTCAAAACAACAATGAAGTGAAAGAAGTAGAAACGACTGAAGCAACAACTGAAGCAACAACACAAGCAGCCCAAGAAACTGAAACAACTCAAGCTGCTCAAGCGACAGAAGCAACTCAAACAACACAAGCTGCTGCAGCTTCATCAAGCCAAGGTGGTTACTACTTAACAGTTGAAGCAACAGCTTACTCATATAACGAAGCTGGTTTATCAAACTACACAGCTGATGGAACAAACCTTGTTAGTGAACCAAACGTGATTGCGGTTGACCCAAGCGTTATTCCATTAGGATCATATGTTGAAATTCCAGGTTATGGTATTTTCCGTGCTGCAGATACAGGTGGCGCAATTTACGGAAATAGAATTGACGTTCACTTAGTAAACTTATCAGATGTTTATAACTTCGGACGTCGTACAATCACTATTCGTGTATTACAATAATCACAATATTTTTTGAACTAAACTTAACTTAACGAAGAGTCAGGAGATGTGTCCTGGCTCTTTTTTCATTTTCAGAAAGTTAAGAAAAGGTAAGAGAATGCTAGAAAAATAGGCAAGTGCTTAAAACTGTGGTATATTAATAACATCGATTAAAAAGAAAACCGATTGGAGAGGGAATTTTATGAAGAAAAAATTCGTAGGAGCATTAGCGCTTGCATCAACTTTAGCATTAGCGGCTTGCTCAAATGGCTCATCAGAAAACGTTGCAACTACTAAATACGGTAACGTTACAAAAGATGAATTTGTGACAGCAATGAAAGATACTGTTGGGGAACAAACATTACAACGTTTAGTATTAACGAAAGTATTAGAAGGCTCTATTGAGGATGCCAAATCTCTTAAAACAGCTGCAGATGAAGAAGTGGCTAAATTAGTAGCTCAATACGGTGGCGAACCTGGGTTATTAGCGGCTTTACAACAAAGCGGAATCACTTCTGTAGATGCATACCGTCAAACACTTTACTTAAATAAATTAATGACAGAAGCAGTGAAGAAAGCTGCGAACTTCTCAGAAGAAGATATCAAAGCGTACTATGATGCGTGGGAACCACAAATTACAGTTCAACATATCTTAATTGCTGCTAAATCTGATGCATCTGACGAAGAAAAAGCAGCTGCTAAAACAAAAGCAGAAGAATTAATCCAACAATTAAAAGATGGTGCTGACTTTGCGGAATTAGCTAAAGCAAACTCTGCAGATACTGGTACTGCTGCAAAAGGTGGTCAAATTGGACCATTCAAACGTTCAGACATGGTAACTGAATTCTCAACAGCAGCTTATGACTTGAAGAACGTTGGAGATATCACTGAAACTCCAGTTCAAACTCAATTTGGATATCACATCATTAAGTTAGTATCTAAAGAAGAGAAGAAACCATTTGATGAAATGAAAGAACAAATGGAAAAAGAAATGTTAGATGCGAAATTGAAAGATTCTGCATACTTACACCAAACAATGGTAGATTTAGTGAAAGCTGCTGACGTGAAAATCACAGATGAAAGCTTACAAAATGCTTTGAAGAATTTCTTACAAGCAGCTGATTCAGAAACAACAACAACTGCTGCTAAATAAGACTGTTTTAACCTCTGCACGAACTTTCGTGTGGAGGTTTTCTTTATGCTAGAGTCAGTTTGATGGTTTTGTTTCTATTTCAAAAACAAATGTCTATAATAAAAAGAATTTTGTTGACATCGAAAAGAATGGGCGTATAATGGAACCCATAACGCATAGAGATGGAGAGTACTTATCGGAGCACTGAGTAGAGAGCTTAGGGTTGGTGGAACTAAGTAGTGACGAAATGAGGAAGATGGCCATTGAGCGGACTTTCTGAGCAGTTGTAAGGGAAGTACGGGGCGCCCGTTATAGCGGTACGATTTCAACGCAGAGACGTGGAATCGGGTGAGGTTTATCTAGTGATGGATAAACGAATAAAGGTGGTAACACGGTATTTTTGAAATGATCGTCCTTTGTCCTATTTGGGCAAAGGATTTTTTTATTGTGTTCGACAGTTTAAGGAGGAATGTTTCAAATCAATTCACAACCAACACAACAAACGTAAGAAAATGGAGGAAAAACAAAATGAAAATTAAACACTTATTTTTAACAGCCGTTGCAGCAATTACTTTAGCAGCGTGCGGAAACCAAAGTTCACAACAATCTAGCGAGGCTTCTAAAGCAACTGAAGCGCCGGCGCAAACAGTAAAAGTAGCCGTAGTAGGTAGCGCAGCACACGAAATCTGGGATTACGTAGCTGAAAAAGCGAAAAAAGAAAACATCAATATCGAAGTTGTAGAAATGAACGACTACGTATTACCAAATACAGCTCTTGAAGAAGGTTCTGTTCAAATGAACGCGTTCCAACACCGTGCGTATTTAGCACAATGGAACAAAGATAAAGGAACTGATTTAAAAGAAATCGGTACAACATTTATCACGCCATTATATTATTTCTCAACAAAATATAAATCATTAAAAGATTTACCAGAGAAAGCAAAAGTATTAGTTCCTAAAGAAGTAGCAATCCAAGGTCGTGCTTTAGTAGCCTTACAAACAGAAGGTTTAATCACATTAAAAGATGGCGTTGGAACAAAAGCTTCATTAGCAGACATCACAAGCAACCCACGTAACTTAGAAATCATCGAAGCAGAATCAGCACAAGCTCCACGTTTATTACAAGACGTTGATGCAGCTTCAATCAATGGTTCAATGGCTCAAGATGCTGGTTTGAAAATCGAAGACAACATCTTCTCAGATGCAAACCACTTAGATACAATTCCTAAAGATCGTTACAACATCATTGTTGTGAAAGCAGCAGATGCTGACAACCCAACATACAAAAAAATCGTTGAATTATATCAATCAGACGATGTAGCGAAAAAAATGGATGAAATCGCACCAGGACAATACTTCCCAGTGTGGAATTCAGATAAATAATCCCTTTAGACGTCAGAGTACAATGGTGCTCTGGCGTTTTTGTTTGGAATAGGAGCGGATTCTGATTGCGTGTAGTATAATGAAAGTGAAAGTTCGAACGTTGGAGGAAAAATGATGAAGACATGGATAAAACTAGCGTTGCTGTCGGTAGTAGCAGTCATGCTTGGAGCATGCGGAATAAAGGAAAAAATCCCTCTACCATATGCATTGCAGTCAGATAGGATTTGGATGGATGTGCATCACGGAGAGAAAACAGAGTTAGATCCACATAACACGGTGACGGCGGTCTATCATTTTGATGGAAAAGGAAACGTGCTTGCCTATACAGGATTGGATTTGGACCTCGGGGATTTAGGAGGGAAGAATGAAAAACAAATTTTAGAACTAGCCCAAAAACAATTTGAACGAAATTTCTATCGCCATAAACAACAACTTCGAGAAAAATTGGAAGTCCAATTAGAGGCGCTGAGAAAGGAAGGTATTAAAGTATCGTGGGAGGGAAATTCTAAGGAAGTCCGAGAAAAATTGAAAAAGATAGATGAAAAAATTAAAGATTTACGAGAACAATTCAATGCAGTAGATTTCGCAGAATACGAAAGCCCAAAACCTTCGCCAGTCAGCTACTCCTTTGGGAAATACGATAAAGACGAGAATAGAAAAAATAAAACGCAGTTGATTGTAAGATTTGAGGTGCAAGAACTTGCTAAAGAGTCGATGGAGTATCTGAATGTAAGAATTCAAAAAAAATTGAGAGAAGGATTCTTTGCTTCAAATGCAGGAGAAGTCAAAGGTTCTTATTATGTAGGGCTCACAGAAGCGGGGCTAGAAGAGGATGAACCTGGGGATTATCATGACTTTATGACACCGGTGGAAAAAGATCGTAAAGGAATTAAATTAATAGAAGAATAACTAAAAGAAAAAGAAGTGGCAAACACCACTTCTTTTTTTGTTGTTAATATTCGTGTTTAGAAACAAAACCGCTTTTTTGACAATTTTGAAACAAAATAAAGTTAAATAAAACGAACAAAAACAAATTTTATAAGTTAAAATGTACGTGTTTGATATTGTAAAACAAAAATAGTTCTAGTATACTTAAGTCATCAAATAAACCAATAAAAAGGAGTTATCATTTCAATGGATAAGTTTTTTAAACTGAAAGAGAATGGCACGAACGTCTCAACGGAGTTTTTGGCTGGGTTAACGACATTCTTCGCGATGTCATACATCATTTTTGTCAATCCGAACATTCTTAGTAAAACAGGGATGCCATTCCAAGCAGTCTTCTTATCAACGATTATCGCAACAGTTGTCAGCACATTAGTGATGGGTCTTTTCGCAAACGTTCCTTACGCATTAGCACCAGGGATGGGGTTAAATGCGTTCTTTACATTTACAGTTGTATTCGGCCTTGGATTCACTTGGCAAGAAGCATTAGCAATGGTATTTATTTGTGGTTTATTCAATATTTTTATTACTGTAACAAAAGTTCGTAAGATGATTATTAAAGCCATTCCGGTCAGTATGCAACATGCCATTGGGGGCGGGATTGGGATTTTCATCGCGTATATCGGTTTAAAAAATGCCAACCTATTAGAATTTCTTTCTGATTCAAATACAATCACTAAAGTAAATGGTGCTGCGTATAATGTCGCAACGGAAGCGTACAAAGGCGGCGTGTTCAGCGTGAACTCAAATGGTGGCATCGTTCCATCTCTTGTAAACTTCACGTCTCCAGGAGCCCTTCTTGCAGTGATTGGTTTAGTCATTACTGTAGTCTTATTATTGAAAAAAGTTCGTGGAGCTATCTTGCTTGGGATTGTTTTAACAACACTTTTAGCGATTCCAATGGGCGTTGTCGATTTATCAAAAGTAAGCTTTGAAAGTAACTCTCTTGGAGCAGCGTTCAACGACTTAGGCACAACATTCTTGGCCGCATTTGGTTCAGAAGGAATCGTGAAACTCTTCTCTGACCCAGCGCGCTTACCGTTAGTATTAATGACGATTTTTGCATTCAGCTTATCGGATACATTTGACACTCTTGGAACCTTCATCGGTACAGGTCGTAAAACAGGAATCTTCTCAGAAGAAGACGAGCGTCAACTTGAAAACGGATCAGGTTTCTCTTCTAAAATGGACAAAGCCTTATTCGCAGATGCGATTGGGACTTCTATAGGGGCAATTTTCGGTACTTCAAACACTACAACCTATGTTGAAAGTGCAGCCGGAATTGGTGCAGGTGGACGTACTGGTTTAACAGCAGTCGTTACAGCAGGTCTCTTCCTATTATCAACCTTATTAGCGCCATTCGTGGGTATTGTTCCTGCAGAAGCAACAGCGCCAGCGTTAATTATCGTTGGGGTGATGATGCTTTCTGCATTCGCTGATGTGAAATGGGACGAATTGGACGAAGCGATTCCAGCGTTCTTTGCCGGAATCTTCATGGCACTTTGCTACAGTATCTCTTACGGTATCGCAGCAGGATTCATCTTCTACTGCTTAGTGAAAGTCATTACTGGTAAAGCAAAAGACATTCACCCAATTTTATGGGTCGCTACAGGATTATTCATCCTTAACTTCATTATCTTAGCTCTTTTATAAGAGTAAACATCAGCTGATAGTGAACACACTTATTTAAACTTTAGCCATAATAGGGCACCTAAGTATTTTTGCTTAGGTGCTTTTCCTTTTATTTCATGATAGGATAGAGGAGACAGAAAGGGAGTTGACTATGACAGAACAAACAACTGAAATCACTGCTTACGAGCGTTCCGTAGCGCTTGTAAAGGCAGAACTTACTCAATATAAACCAAAACAAATCGATACGGTATTAGGCCTCTTACAAGATGGCAATACGGTACCGTTTATTGCGCGTTATCGTAAAGACCAAACGGGTTCTTTAGATGAGGTGCAAATTCGTGAAATCGAAGAGCGCCAACGTTATTTGGAAAACTTCGAAAAACGGAAAGAAGAAATTAGTCGTCTCATTGACGAACAAGGTAAACTCACGCCAGAGATTACGGCTGCGTTAAGCAAAGCGACAACTTTAACAGCGTTGGAAGATATTTATCGTCCGTATAAACAAAAACGCCGTACGAAGGCAACGATTGCTAAAGAAGCCGGATTAGAGCCATTTGCATTATGGTTACTCATGACGACAAAAGATTCTGTAGAGGGAAAAGCAGCAACGTTTATCAATGAAGAAAAAGCAATTCTAACAGTTGAAGATGCGATTAACGGTGCCGTAGAAATTATCGCCGAATGGATTTCCGATGAAGCGAAGTACCGTAAACAATTACGTCAATTTACGCAAAAGAACGGTGTCGTGAAATCTGTCGTGAAGAAGGAAGAGCTCGACGAGAAGAAAGTCTACGAAATGTACTATGACTACGAAGAACCTGTGAAATCCATCGTTCCTCACCGCGTGCTTGCCTTAAACCGTGCGGAAAAAGAAGATGTAGTCCGAGTGACGATTGAAGTCGATGTGACAAACCCTCTTACAAAGATTAAAGAAGAGAAAATCCAAAATCCATCTTCACCATCTGCGCCAATTGTAGAAGGCGCGATTGAAGAAAGCTACAAACGATTCATCGGACCAGCCATTGAACGTGAAATCCGTAATGAACTCAGTGAAAAGGCACAAACTCAAGCGATTGCCATTTTCGGGGAGAACTTGAAGAACTTATTATTACAAGCGCCAATGAAAGGTCAAGTCATCTTAGGACTCGACCCAGCGTATCGTACAGGATGTAAATTAGCGGTAATCGATGAAACAGGGAAGGTGCTTGGTAAGTCTGTGATTTACCCTCACGTAGGAGCTTCAGAAGCCAAACGTGCTCAAGCAGGAGGACAATTCCGTCGCATCGTGGAACAATACGGAGTAACACTTGTGGCGATTGGGAATGGAACGGCTAGCCGTGAGTCTGAACAATTCGTGGCGGAACAATTACGACAAATCCCTCGGAAGGTGGTTTATACGATCGTCAGCGAAGCAGGGGCCTCTGTTTATTCTGCCAGCGATATCGCGCGTCAAGAATTCCCAGATTACCAAGTCGAAGAACGTTCCGCAGTCAGCATCGCTCGTCGCTTGCAAGATCCACTTGCAGAACTTGTTAAAATCGATCCAAAAGCCGTTGGGGTGGGTCAATACCAACACGACGTTCCAGAAAAACAATTAGATGAGCAGTTAGACTTTGTCGTAGAAACAGCCGTGAACAAGGTTGGTATCAACGTGAATACAGCTAGTGCCGCTCTTTTAGAGCACATTGCTGGCTTAACGAAAACAACAGCCGCTAACGTGGTTGCTTTCCGTGACGAAAATGGTAAGTTCACAAACCGTACGCAATTGAAGAAAGTACCTCGCTTAGGACCAAAAGCTTACGAGCAAGCCGTTGGGTTCTTACGAATCATCGATGGAACGAATCCTTTTGACGGTACCGACATTCACCCAGAGTCTTATGATGTCGCTAAAGCTATTTTGAAAAAAGCCAATGCCGAAAAACTAGCGCTAGGTTCGCCAGAATTGGAAGAAGCTCTTAAAGGGCTGAATGCTGAAGAATTGAAAGAAGAATTTGGCATCGGACAAGAAACGCTGGAATTAGTGCTGGATGGATTGTTGAAACCAGGACGTGACCCACGTGAAGAAGTCGCAGGACCAATCTTACGTAGCGATGTCTTGAAGATGGAAGACTTGCAAGTTGGAATGGAACTCGAAGGAACCGTTCGTAACGTAGTCGACTTCGGCGCATTCGTCGATATCGGTGTGAAACAAGACGGCCTTGTGCATATTTCGAAATTGAAAAAAGGCTTCGTAAAACATCCAAGTGATGTCGTTGCGGTTGGGGATATCGTAACGGTTTGGGTGACGGAGCTTGATCTCAAAAAAGGTCGTGTCGGCCTCTCTATGATTGGACCGGAAAATAAATAAAAGTTTTAATCGCTATTACTTCGTTCTGCTTGGAATCTTTATAGTAGCGACAATAGCTGTATCGGTGGGCTGTTGTTGCTACTATAGATTCCGTGCAGAACTCCGTAATAGTTTTTTTATACAATCATAAAGATGCCTTAGTGGAAAAGAAGCGCGTATTGCAGTTCCTGGTAAGAACTCCATATTAGATTTTCTGTACAACCAAAAAGAGGATTTAGTGCGTGCACAGCTTTAGCTAGATGGAAAGATAGCATTCTCTTTTAGTTACTTGCACAGAAAAAACTACTAACAAAGTGGAAAGCAGAAAAAATATTGCTGCCTAAAGATGATTCCGGAAAGACTAACGGATTCTATAATCACAGTAACGTGATACGCATTAAAACGAATTATAGGGCGTAGGAATTAATTCTGTAGTTAAAACACTTTATAAAGTCAGACGCAGTAGCTGATTGAATTAAACTTCATCACTTGTGATTCGCTTAATTCTAATCAGCCTTGCGGGGGTAAGACTACAAAGCAAACAGGACTCACACTGTGAGTCCTGTTTTGTCTTTGGTCTTACTCCCTATTTGAGGCTTTAAAGGTGAGAGACCTAGAGGCTCGAGCCGGTGCAACGTTACAGTGATTATGAAGACATCCGTTAGGAAAGGCGGAATCATTTCTTATATAAAGAGCAACACAGCGAACTCTAAATTTTCAGTAAATTCCACTTGCATTAGTGGTATTTTTTTGTGGATGCAAGTATACTAAAAGTGTATATGCTTTGAGCATGGAATATAGAAAGGGGAGTGTGAGATGACTCAAAATCCTGCTTTAGTTCAGTTGACAGAAAATGCCAACCAAATTTATCAACTCATTTCAAAACAAAAAACACATCTTTGCTTGGCAAAATGCCCGGCATTCGAAGAAATTATCGATACACAATTATTCGGTTTATCGAAACAAGTGGATTTCGCAGTGTCACTTGGATTAATTCACGCGAACGAAGGCCACAAAATTATGGCTGATTTAGAATACGCATTAAACGACATGTATACGCAAGTGTACGAAGAGTCGCGCCAAAATTAGAGGAGGCTTGACGTGTTAAACTTTCATGAAAAAATGAAGCACCTTCTCAATGTGGACCCGCTTATTATGGGGTTGTATTCGGTACTTTCGATTTTCGGACTCGTCATGATTTATAGTGCAAGTAGTTATTACGCACTTGCCAATCAAGGAAACTCAGAAGCGTTTATGGTGAAGCAATTTGTCTTTATCATCATCGGTATTTTTATGGCGCTTGGGATTTCTGTTCTTCCTGAGAAATTCTTGAAGGAACAAAAAGTGATGATGGGAGTCGCAGGAGTAATCTTCATCCTGCTCGTGATTGTATTATTTACACCCGGTGTAAACGGGGCGAAGAGTTGGATTAACTTGAAACTCTTTAGCTTACAACCGTCCGAATTGGTTAAACTATTTGTGATTTGGACATCGGCTTATATTTATAGTAAGAACGAACGTAGTAAACGTGATTGGAGATTCTATCTCATCCCAGCTGGAATTACGGTATTCTTCATCGGAATGGTTATGCTTCAGCCGGACTTAGGAACGTCCATCATTATTGCGGGAGTTGCCGTACTACTTGGCCTTATGACAGGTGTCTCAAACCGCGCGCTAGCTATTTGGGGCGTTGTCTTTGCCGGACTATATGGCCTCACTTATTTGGATGCTTCGATTTTTGAAAAATTCGGATTAAAAGCGTACCAATTAAGCCGTTTTACATCATTCCATAATCCTTGGAGCGATCCAACAGGTGCTGGTTATCAATCGATTCAAGGCTATCTTGGGTTGTCAAGAGGTAGCTGGCTTGGAACAGGGTTATCGAATTCTGTTCAAAAAACGGGGTTCCTACCAGAAGCCCATACCGACTTTATTTTAGCAATTGTCGGAGAAGAGTTGGGATTTATTACAATCTTTATTCTCCTTCTTGCAATTTTTGGGTTAATCATCGCGATTATTCGCAAAGGAAATAAATGTCGTAATCTTTTTGGAAAATACTTATGCTACGGTGTGGCGATTTTATTCTTGATTCAATCAGGAATTAATATTGGAGCACTCGTTGGGGTAGCGCCTTTAACAGGGGTGCCATTACCGCTAATCAGTTATGGTGGGTCGAGCTTCTTTGCATCCAGTGCCGGAATTGGTCTAGTACTATGGGCCATTCGACGTGATAAAGAAAGCCGCGAACAAACGCCGCCGCCAACAAGAGAAGGTCTTCCAGAAGAGGAAGAAGAAAAAATTATCGAATTAAAAGCTATGTAGAAGGGAGAAACAATGGAGCAACAAGAAAGACAAGCACTCGTTGTTTGGTTGTATACATTGAAACCAATTAAACAGTTGAAGAAGTTTGGGAATATTCACTATATTTCGAAACGTTTAAAATATATCTATTTATATGTTGCCAAAGATGAAGCTGAAAGCGTCATGGAACGCTTATCGACATTCCACTTCGTTCGTAAGGTGGAGCCATCATTGCGACAAGAACTTCGTATGGATTTCACGCAGATTCTTCCTGAATTACGTGAGGAAATCGAAAAAGAAAAAGCAGAGAAAAAAGCTGCAGAACTATAATCAAAAAAGAAGCCGTGCCCTTTACTGATAGAGGACACGGCTTTTCATTTTATAATAGGAAGATTCCGGATAAAATAGATAGAATTCCCAGAACCGCGGCTACCTCTAAAAATAGGAGGGTTGATGATGCGGTAAAGAGAGTATGCTTCTTATGCTCTTTATTCGGAGTGAAGCTCTTCAGAAAAAGAGTGAAAAAGTCAGTGCGACTTAAATAGGCAAAAATACCCAGCATTAAACAAACGAGCGCGCACATAAAAAGGGCGTTGCTGAGGGCAAGCAGACTAAACGGACCAGTCAGCATGACATAGCCAATACATAATAATAGTAGGATTCCTGAGATGAGTCCTATTTTTTTATAGTCGAATGACATCAGCTTCCTCCTTTATCTGTCGTTCTTTCCACTGTAGCAGAACTTTTGGCAATGCGCAACGGCTAGCCGGAAACTAATTAGTTGAAACTTTAATTCTTTAGATAGTATGATGAAACAGAATTAAGATATCGATGGAGGTGCAGAGTTGAAAAACTATTTAAAATATATCGGGAAACGTGTTTTCTACATGTTCCTAACCTTATTCCTGATTGCTACGATTACATTCTTTCTAATGAAACTATTACCTGGGTCTCCATATGCCAATGAAGAACAGTTAACGCAGGCACAACTAGAAATTATGAATGCCAAGTATGGTCTCGACCAGCCTGTATTTGTTCAATATTTGATTTACATTACTGGATTATTCCGTTTAGACTTTGGACAATCATTCCAATATAACTCAACAGTCGCAAACCTAATTTTCTCTCGTGTAGGACCAAGTTTCCAATTAGGGTTCCAAGCCTTAATTTTCGGGACGATCGTTGGTTCACTTCTAGGGATGATTGCGGCCATGAAACAAAATACATGGGTAGACACACTTGCAACATTCTTTGCGATTATTGGACGTTCGGTTCCAAGTTTCGTGTTTGCCGTAGTGCTTCAATTAGTCTTTGGGGTGATTTTCCCAATTCTACCGATTGCGCTCTGGAATCAAGGGTTTGTCTCTTCGATTCTACCAACAATGGCGCTGGCAATTTCACCGATTGCCGATTCGGCGCGTTTTGTAAGAACGGAAATGGTAGAAGTATTGCATTCCGACTATATTGAATTGGCGCGTGCGAAGGGCTTAAGCCGCTTCGAAGTCGCGTTCAAGCATGGATTTAGAAATGCGATTATTCCACTGGTAACCATCCTTGGACCAATGCTTGTTGGGCTTATGACAGGTTCAATGGTTATCGAAAATATCTTCGCGATTCCTGGGATTGGGGAACAGTTTGTCAAATCGATTTTAACGAATGACTACCCAACGATTATGGGAGTAACAATGCTTTACTCTGCATTGCTCGTATTTGTGATTTTAATTGTAGACTTGCTATACGGATGGATTGATCCTCGTATTCGTATTACTGATGAAGGAGGGGAAGCGTAATGGCAGAATTAACAGAAAAAGAGTTATTTCAACGCGTGGATTTAACGCATAGTGCTGACCGTGAAAAAATCGCTGCACCTTCTCTTAACTTCTTACAAGATTCATGGAGACGATTGACGAAAAATAAGGGAGCCTTAGTATCGCTCTTTATTATTCTAGTGATTGTGCTGTTAGCAGTCTTAGCGCCAGTCATTGCTCCATTTGATCCATTGGAACAAAACACCGAATTTGCCAACTTACCAGCGCGTATTCCAGGCATTTTCAACGGATACCGTAACGGAGTTGATGTGTATGCGCAACAAGGGGTTCCAGAAGGCGTCAACTTCTTCTTCGGAACCGATAACCTTGGCCGTGACTTATTCTCTCGTGTGCTTTACGGGACACAAACTTCGCTTATCATTGCCTTTGTGGCAGCGTTGTTTGATATTACGATTGGTGTGACATACGGAATTATTTCTGGATGGTTCGGCGGACGTGTGGATACTGTGATGCAACGTTTCTTAGAAATCATCTCAGCAATTCCAAACTTAATCATCCTTGTATTAATGTTACTCGTATTAAAACCAGGGCTCGTGTCGATTATTATCGCGATTGGGTTTACAAGCTGGGTAACGATGGCGCGTGTCGTGCGTGCGCAAACCTTGAAACAAAAAAATTTAGAATACATTTTAGCATCTCGTGCGCTAGGGCAAAGTTTCTGGAAGATTGCTTTTAAACACTTATTGCCAAACATGGCTGGTTTAATCATCATTCAGACAATGTTCTCCATCCCATCAGCGATTTTCTTCGAAGCCTTCTTAAGCTTCCTTGGAATCGGGATCCCGAGCCCGGATGCGTCTCTTGGAGCCCTTATTAACGGTGGATACAAAACATTCCGTCTGTATCCGCACTTGATGTGGTTCCCTTCAGGAGTGCTCTGTGTTCTAATGATTAGCTTTAACTTATTGGCAGACGGTTTACGTGATGCCTTTGACCCGAAAATGAAAGACTAGGAGGATTCGAATGAGCGAAACTATTATATCGATTGAAAACTTACGAATCCACTTCGAGACTTTTGCGGGAGAAGTACAAGCGATTCGTGGAGTGAATCTGAATTTACAAAAAGGCGAAACACTCGCTCTTGTCGGTGAATCCGGTTCAGGAAAAAGTGTGACTGCCAAAAGTGTGATGAAACTATTATCGAATAATGCGGTCGTTAAAGAAGGATCGATTACTTTTAAAGGTGAAAACATCTTAGAAAAGAGCGAACGCGATATGCAATCGATTCGTGGGAAGGAAATCGCTATGGTCTTCCAAGACCCAATGACATCACTCGACCCTACGATGAAGATTGGAAAACAAATTACAGAAGTAATTATCAAACACGAGAAAGCCTCAAAAGAAGAAGCCAACAAACGTGCTGAAGAATTGCTAGAGCTTGTAGGGATTCCAAATGCCAAAGAGCGTATGAAACAATATCCACACCAATTCTCTGGTGGGCAACGTCAACGGATTGTTATCGCCATTGCCTTGGCATGTAATCCAGATGTGCTGATTGCTGACGAACCGACAACAGCGCTCGACGTGACGATTCAAGCACAAATTTTAGAACTGTTAAAAAAACTGCAACAACAATTCCAAATGGCAATTATCTTTATTACGCATGACCTCGGTGTGGTGGCCAATGTCGCAGACCGTGTAGCCGTGATGTATGCCGGAAAAGTCGTTGAAGTTGGGACTGTAGACGAAGTATTCTACAATCCGCAACATCCTTATACTTGGGGCTTGCTTCGTTCAATGCCAACGTTGCATACAGGAGATACGCTCTATGCGATTCCAGGAAGTCCGCCAGACTTACTCGATCCACCAGTAGGAGACGCCTTTGCGCTTCGTAGTGATGTGGCACTTGAGATTGACCGTGTGAAGGAACCGCCGATGTTTGAAGTGAGTCCAACACACTTTGCAGCGACATGGCTCTTGGACCCGCGTGCTCCAAAAGTACCTGTTCCAGAAGAAATCGTAAGAAGACGCAACATCTTCTTTGGAGAAGGAGGACAGGCGCATGACTAATACAGAAAACAGAAAAAAACTAGTTGAAGTAAAACACTTAAAACAGTATTTTGGTTCGAAGAAAAATGTGGTGAAAGCCATCGATGATATTTCCTTTGAGATTTATGAAGGCGAAACATTCGGTCTCGTTGGGGAATCTGGTTCAGGGAAATCAACAACGGGGCGTGCCTTACTTCGTTTATATAAACCAACCGATGGCGAAATTCTCTTCGAAGGAAAAGATATCGCGAACTTGAAAAAAGGAAAAGAATTGCTCGAGTTTCGTAAAGAAGCGCAAATGATTTTCCAAGATCCATATGCGTCGCTCGATGGCCGTATGAAAGTGCGTGATATTATCGCAGAAGGCATTGATATTCATGGACTAGCAAAAACGGCAGAAGAGCGTGATGCGATGGTGGATGAACTGCTTGAAACAGTTGGATTGAATAAAGAACATGCCAACCGTTATCCGCATGAATTCTCAGGCGGTCAACGTCAACGGATTGGAATTGCGCGTGCGTTAGCCGTGAATCCAAAATTTATCGTCTGTGATGAGGCCATTTCAGCCTTAGACGTATCCATTCAAGCGCAAATTGTGAACTTGCTCAAGAGATTACAAAAAGAAATCGGCCTAACGTATTTATTTATTGCCCACGACTTATCAATGGTGAAATACATCAGCGACCGTATCGCAGTAATGTATCGTGGTCGTATCGTGGAGTTAGGTTCAGCGGAATGCGTGTATAATAATCCGCAACACCCGTATACAAAGAGCCTGCTTTCAGCAATTCCTCTTCCAGATCCTCGCGAAGAAAAGAATCGCAAACGTCTGGTATATAAAGGAGAAGAGTTTAGCGAAGAAACCACGTTACAAGAGGTGGAACCAGGGCATTATGTCCTTCGTTAATTAATAAGAAAACGCTAAGAAAATCGTACTTTTCATTGAAGGTATGGACATTTTCACAAGAATTCTGTAAAATAACAGTACTATCCACTAAGAGGATAGCCCGCACAGCGTAGCGGAGGGACGGGATCTGCCCGAAATGGTGCAGTACCTAATATAGACCTTAATGAGAAGGGAGAGAAAGTTATGTCAAATCAAGAAGTTTTTGATAAAGTAGCTCAATTGATTGCAAACCGTTTTAGCGTAGATGCTTCAACAGTAACGGAAGGCATGACATTCCAACAAGACTTAGGTGCAGATTCACTAGATGTTGTGGAATTAGTTATGGAATTAGAAGACGAATTTGGTGTTCAAATTTCTGACGAAGATGCAGAAAACATTTCAACAATTGGAGACGCAGTAAATTATATTGCAAGTCATCAATAAGAAAATGGAGAAACCGGAAGTGCAAACTTCCGGTTTTTTTGTGCTTCTGCCAGAAACGTTGATAGGATGCGAATGTTGAGAAAAAAGAAGAAAGAAATGTCCTTTGTTCGTGGACAAATGGGTCGTAATGTTCTGAAAATGCGATAATGACGCAATTTTAGCGATTAAGAATAAATGAGAGTTCGATAAAAAAATGGTGAGAAATCGAAATAAAGGTTGCAGTAATGAGGGAATGGGAGTATTATTTAAGTTATTCTAATATCATTCCAATTTGGAGGGAAACACATGAACAAAAAAGCAATTGCTGGTTTATTAGGTGCTGCTTCATTAGTGACTTTAGCTGCATGTAATAATAACAAAGCGAATAACGCAGGTGGGGAATCTGCTGCAAAAGCATCAGAACGTAAATTCCCAACAGAAGTAACAAATGAAGGGACACCTATAAAAGGCGGTACAATTAACTATGCAATCGTATCTGCATCACCATTTAAAGGGTTAATCCAACCATTACTATCAGTAGACAATTCTGACGGTGCATTAGAAGATTTTGCATTTGCCAACTTATTCGAATACGATGCAAACCAACGTATCAAAAAAGATGGCGGTATGATGGAGTTCACTCTAGATAGAGAAAATAAAACCGTTACACTTAAATTACGTTCAAAAGACTACAAATGGTCTGACGGTCAACCATTAACAATTGATGACTATATCTTCACTTATGAATTCATTGGTAATAAAGACTACAACGGTGTTCGTTACGATGAAAATGCTGCAAACATCGTTGGTATGGAAGAGTTCCATGATGGAAAAGCAGATAAAATCTCAGGTCTAGAAAAAGTAGATGATCAAACTGTTAAAATCCACTTGAAAGAAGTATATCCAGCTTTAGAATTAGGTGGAAATGCGATTATGGGAAGTATGATGCCAAAACACATCTTCCAAGGCATGACTTATGATCAAGCTGTAGCTTCAGATGCTGCACGTACTAAAGTCGTAGGTAACGGACCATTCATCGTGGACAAAGTTGTTCCTGGTGAATCTGTAACATTCAAGAAAAACCCTTACTACTATAAAGGTGAACCTAAAGTGGACGGCGTAAAAGCGGACATTGTATCTCCAGACTCAATCGTTCAAGAAGTGAAAGCTGGTAAATATGATTTTGCTGCGATGCCTGCTGATCAATATGATACTTATAAAGATTTATCAAATATCACATTAATCGGTAACATCACAAACAGTATTTCTTATGTTGGTTTCAACATGGGTCACTTTGACAAAGAAAAAGGTATACACGTATTCGAACCTGGTAAGAAGATGAGTGATCCTGCTTTACGTAAAGCAATTGCGTATGCATTAGATAATGAACAAGTAGCTAACGAAACTTACGAAGGGTTACGTATCGCTGCTAATACATTATTAACGCCATTCTTTGGTGAAATCTATGCGGATAAATCAGAAGTTCCAGGATTCACATACAACCCAGAAGAATCTAAGAAAATCTTAGCAGACGCTGGTTATAAAGATACTGATGGCGATGGTTATGTAGAAGACAAAGAAGGTAAACCATTAACAATCACATTATTAGTTCCAGCTGGTAGCCAAACAGATGATGCTGTTATCCAACAATACATCGAATGGTGGAAAAATGTTGGTCTACGCGTAGAGTTATTAAACGGCCGTGCATTAGACTTTAACGCATATGCTGAAAAATTAACAAAATATGCTGATGATTATGATATGTGGTTAGGTGGATTCACAATTGGTTACAACCCTGACCCAGATGGATTATACGGACCAATGGCTCGTTTCAACTTCTCACACTATGTGAATGATGAACACACTAAATTGATTAGTGAAATTGCTTCTGAAGCTTCATTCGACCCAGCTAAACGTGCTGAATTATTCAAACAATGGCAAAAATTCGTATTCGAAAATCCATTCCAAGTTCCACGTTTCAACTCTTACTCATTACAAGCAGTAAACAAACGTGTGAAAAACGTAAATATTGCTCAAGGAAAAGAAACTGGATGGGAACAAGTAGAATTACTATCTGAAACTGGTGAAGCTGCTAAATAATTGAATACTATTCAATCTTAAGGTCTCGCAATTGCGAGGCCTTTTTTGTGTTATTTATAAGTTTATTTCTATAAATGGTATCGTAAGTAATTATTATAAAATAAAATCAGTCGAAAATTTATTCTGGACTTTTATTATAAACGTAGTAAAATATACTTGTTAAAGTAGTAACAAATTTATTTATTATATTTTCTTCAGGTGTGATTAGTGTGGATAGGGATTGCTTTGCAGCAAGAGATGAAAGCGCTTTATTTTTCGGTTAAAAGAATAAAAAATGACAATTCAAATGTTAGTTAATTGATTTGGTATTATTTCGATCCCTTCAGAGCAAGAAGTTTATAGTTGTACAAAAAATTCTTAGAAGAAAGGTGATGGAGCAAGATGGACAAAACGAAATCTCTAAAAATTAATATTGAACAATTTTCATATACTCCATCTAATCCTATATTTTTAAAAAATAAGATTGAGATTGGGTTAGGTGAGATTGTTGGAATAGTAGCACCTAATGGGTATGGAAAAAGTACCCTAATGGATATCATAGCTGGAAATATTGTTTCTCCAAATTGTGAGATTCAGTATAGTGGGTTAAATGTGGGAATGAACATCAAGTATAAGGCTATTGTAACGAAAATGCTTGAGCCGATGGATTTATATGAACAATTAACTGGTCGTGATCATATGGAACTATTTGCATCCAGCTGGGGGAAAAAGGAAAAAGATATCATTCGAATTGAAGAACTACTCGGAATGAGTAGTTATATCAAGAAGAAGGTAAGTGTATATTCCTTGGGAATGAGACAAAAGTTATGTTTAGCTTTATGTTTGATTAGTGGTGCGGAAGTGTACCTATTTGATGAAGTTCTCAACGGTTTAGATCAAGAAAATGTAAAAAAGGTTGAATCTGTTATTTTTGATTTAAAGAATAACGGGAATATTGTGCTTTTAGCTTCCCATTTATTAGAAAATCTCGATGAATGCTATGATCGCGTACTCTTCCTGAAAGATGGTAAATTAATCGATGTAAAAGCAGTTGATCTCAACCGTAATAAGAAATTGGTAGTAAAATTTATTGATGAGTTACATTTGAATCATTATAGGAAACCATATCCGGTAGAGTTGTTAGCTGACAATAAAATTGTTTTTTCTCCTCAAAATAATAGTGAAATAAAGATAATTTTGGATGGATTATTAGAAGAAAACTCTGGAGTCACTTCAATATCGTTGGGAAGAGAAAAAATCAGTATGATTTATAGAAGCCTGTACGGTTAGGGGTGGTTTTTATGCTTAGTTTCATATGTAAAATAATGTTTGATTGGAAAACCATTTTAAAGAGAACGATGATTTTTTTGATTTTGTCGATTGTGATAATTCTTCCTAAAATTAAAACTGATGATGAAATTATGGAAGAAAGTCGAAATGGCGCATTGATGACTTTGCAATCAAATAAACGGTTTGAAAACTTGAAAAGCTCAGGTGGAGAGAAGGGAAAGGATTATCAACAATTTTATGAGTTTATTCATAATGTTAATCTATTTAGTCAAGGTTTACTAGATAATAATCTTAGTGATTATATAAAGTATTCTAGTAATGCTTCTAAATATGGCGAAACAGTATATGAGAACTTTCCAGAGTTTTTTGGGGTTGGAAGTACTGCAATGGAAGTAGATAATGTTCCTATTAAGACGGCTAAAGAGAATGTGAAGAGAAGGTTCATTAGAGACTATCATAAATTGGAATTTTATAATTCCAAGCTTAAAGAGTTATCTTTTTCAGATGTGCTAAGAAGTGATATCTATGAAATAATCGGAGAAAACAATTTATTTTCTAATTTCTTTCTGATTTTATTTTTAATAGTAGTGCTAATGATGGATATTATTTTACGTTTTGAGGTGAAAGATTCTATTTGGAGAACTATACCTAAATCCTTTGTTTCGTATCAAATTAAGAAGAAATTGATTTCTACGTGCTTAGTATTTGGTGTGCAAGTTTTCGTAGCGATACTTGTGTTTGTTATGTTACTTCTTACTAAGACTATCAATCCACACATAGTTCCATCAATTGTAATTTTTAGTATGAATAATGAAGCAACAAGTGTTTCAGTGTTCTACTTCATGATTCCTATTTTATTTATTGTATTCTTGCTAGATTTATTGTTTATAATGATGGCCACCATCCTATTTCAAATCACAAGCTCTAAAATTTTTTCGTCATCTCTAATATTATTTGTACTATTTTTGGAAAGAATGATGATTCATTCTTCAATGCACCAATATTTTCCAGCGTTGAGTCCAATCTATTATATTGATACGGTGTCCGCTCTAAATGGAAATAAATCGCTGATCTACAATTATCCTTTTAGTTATATGGATGCGTGCAAGAGCATATTTATGTATATTTGTTTGCTATTTATTTTGCTAATCTTAATCATTAAGCAACAAGATAGGAGATGTAAATATGGGAATAAGTAGGTGGGTACATAAACTAATTTTCAAGCCGACACTGATTTTTTGTGGAGTTGTCTTACTTTTGTTAAGTGGGTTGTTTATATTTGAATCAAGTGTCGGAACTGATGCTATATTTCTGAAAGAAGATTATCAAATTAAGGAAATAGTATTGCAAAATCTAACTGATATTGAAAATAGTGGAGAGACGATTAGCGATGAACTGAAAGAACAAGTACAAAATGTCAACTTCTTAATCAGTAATTTGTATATTGCGTACCGTAATGATAATTATTCCAAATTAAGAGAATTTAATAATCAGAGGGTTGAAAGTGTTGATAGCTTATTAAATGTATTGCCTGAAACAATGAGGGAAAGAATTGCAGCTCTAAAAGCAGGTGTAGAAAAATCTGCAAAAATAACGGATTATCTAATCGAACACAACATCAACCTTAAAAAGTATAACAAAGTAGCCCCGTTTTTTGATGTGGCTATAAAGCTATTGCTTATTAGTGTTCTGTTGTTGATAAGTGTAGTGCTAATTAATAGAGAAATGGAGATAAATGACAGAAAAGCGAAACTGTATAGGGTAATCCCAATTTCTTCTAAAAAAATCAATCAGAGTAGATTGTGGAATTATCTCTCACATTTATTCTTAATTCCATCTGTTTTCTATATTTTACTACTTGAATTGTTTAGCAGAGTGTTATTGCATGAATCCATATTTGTAATTCCTATTACTGTTTTTAGCAAAATTCAAGGAAGTTGGAATATTATTGCGCTAAAGGAAATTGTTATTCCTATGATTGTATATCAATCTATTGTGATAGTAGTTATTTTTTATGGTTTAACCAAGATAAAGATTGTAAAGAAATCGTTAATAACCAATGCTATAGAGTTGGGGTATTTTCTTTCAATTATTAATACAAGCGAGTGGGTAAACTTTTTGCCAACTAGTTGGATTTCGTTTTATCATCTTTTGACTAACTTATAAATCAGATGGGTATCTTTCGGTTTCAAAAGATGTTGTTTAATTACTTTATCGTGCTAATAAGAATAGAGAGCTCAGGATGCTGAGCTCTTTATTTGTATTGGAATTAATTTTTAATGAGTGTGTTAAAGTAGATTTTATAATAATTGATTGAAATATTTAAAAAGGGCAAATTATTTTCGATATTTTACTTGCAAAAAATTAAAATTATGTTAAAATTAACATCAAGTATTAATTTGTCAGACAATTCAACATATAAAGAAAGTTGAATCGGGTGTCTGAGAGTGGAGGAAATATGAAAAAGAAGAGTTTAGTATTCTTATCAGCTGCAGCAGCGCTAACATTAGCAGCATGTGGTTCAGCAAACAAAAGTAACACTTCATCTGAAGCATCAAAAGCTTCTTCAAAATCAAAATTTAACGCAGAAGTGACACATGAAGGAACACCAATCAAAGGTGGAACATTAAAATACGCACTTGTAGCAGCTTCACCATTCAGTGGAATCTTCATCGATGAATTGGCATCAAACACAACAGATTCAACAATTGCGAGTCAAGTTGACCAATCAATGTTCGAATACGATGAAAACCGTAAATTAACAAACACTGGTTTAGCATCTATCGAATTAGACGTTGAAGGAAAAACAGCAACAATTACTTTAAACGCTAAAGACTACAAATGGTCAGACGGACAACCATTTACAATCGATGACTATATCTTCGCTATCGAAGCAATCGGTAACAAAGACTACACTGGTTCTCGTTACAACGACCGTTACACAAACATCGTAGGAATGAAAGATTTCCACGAAGGCAAATCAGATAAAATTTCTGGTGTTGAAAAAGTGGATGATTACACAGTAAAACTTCACTTTGAAAAAATGTTACCATCAATGCAATTAGCAGGTGGTGCAATTCCAGCATACACAATGCCAAAACACATCTTTAAAGATATCCCTGTTAAAGAATGGGAACAAAGCGAATATGTTCGTGGAGCTAAAGTAGTAGGTCTTGGTGCCTTTACAATCGAATCAGTAGTTGCAGGGGAATCTGTAACATTGAAAGCGAACGAATACTACTACAAAGGTCGTCCAAAATTAGATAAAGTAGTAATGCAAGTTGTATCACCAGATGCAATCGTTTCAGAAATGAAAGCTGGTAACTACGATATTGCTACAATGCCAAGTGCACAATACGAAGCGTTTAAAGATCTAACAAACGTAACTTACGTAAGTACATTCGCGCCTTCTTATGAATATATCGCGTTCCACTTAGGTAAATATGACAAGACTCAAGGTAAAAACGTTACAGATCCAAATGCGAAAATGGCTGATGTAAACTTACGTCAAGCGATGGGTTATGCATTAGATATCGACGCAGCTGGTGAAAACTTATATAACGGATTAAACTATGGTACAAACTCAATCATCTTACCATTCTTCAAAGACGTATATAACAAAGAACAAGAAGGGTTCACTTACAATCCAGAAAAAGCGAAACAATTATTAGATGAAGCTGGATATAAAGACGTAGACGGCGACGGACTTCGTGAAAACAAAGATGGTTCTAAATTACAAATCAACTTTGCTGCACGTACTCGTGACGCTGCCAACGAATCATTAGTTCAACAATACTTATTATGGTGGAAAGAAATTGGATTAGACGTACAACTTTACACAGGTCGTACAATCGAATCAAATAACTTCTACGAAAAAGTTCAAACAGATGATCCAGAAATCGATGTATTCGCAGCTGGATGGGGTGTTGGTTATGATCCAAACCCAGCGAACTTATTCGGTGAAACTGCTAAATTCAACTTCTCTCGTTATGTAAACGAAGAAGGTACAAATATCATCAAGAAAATTGCTTCTACAGAGGCATTTGATGAAGCTAAGAACGTAGAATTCTACAAAGAATGGCAAGCATACGCTAAAGACAAAGCGTTCTTAATCCCAACATTAGTAGGGGACAGCGTAACAGCCGTTAACAAACGTGTGAAATACTATGACACTTCAATTGGAACAAAAGATTCTAAAGCTCAATTGTACCAATTAGAAGTAACATCTGACACAGCAGCTAAATAATGCAATCAAACAAGCCTAGGAATTTTCCTAGGCTTGTTTTCATTATGAAAAAACTTTCCAAAAATGAGAAATAAATTATGAAAATTAAAAAAAGATTAGAAAAAGTATTGCAATTATTAAAAAGTTGGAGTATGATAAGTCCAACATAAATTTATGGATACACTCAAAAGCCTTAAAATAAAAGAATGGAGACTGATTATGATGAAAAAGAGAAATGTGATGATTCTGTTTTCTGCAACGGTTGCGCTAACGTTAGCAGCATGTGGTAGTAAAGAACAATCATCTTCAACAAGTAGCAATGCCGGAAAAACGAAATACGCTTCTGAAGTCACTCACGACGGGACTCCAATCAAGGGTGGAACATTAAAATACGCAATCGTATCTTCTTCACCTTTCTCTGGAATTTTTGCAGATGAGTTATCTGCGGATACAAACGACTCAACGATTGGTGGTTTGCTTGATGAAAGTATGTTTGAATATGATGAAAACCGTAAGTTAACAAATACAGGTCTTGCAAGCATCGAATTTGACGTTGAAAATAAAACCGCAACAGTTACATTAAACTCAAAAGACTATAAATGGTCTGACGGCCAACCTGTAACCATCGACGATTACATCTTTGCGTACCAAGCCATCGGTAATAAAGACTATACAGGTGTTCGTTACGATGATGATTATAAAAATGTAGTTGGTATGGAAGAATATCACGATGGAAAAGCAGATAGCGTTTCTGGTCTTGAAAAAGTGGATGATTACACTGTGAAAATTCACTTCAAAGAAATGAGCCCTTCAATGCAATTAGCAGGTGGTTCTGTGTGTGCATACATCATGCCAAAACATATCTTCAAAGATATTCCTGAAACTGAATGGGAACAAAGTGATTATGTACGTGGTACAAAATTTGTCGGTCTTGGACAATTCAAGATTGAATCCATCGTAGCAGGGGAATCTGTGACATTAGTTCCTAATGAACACTACTATAAAGGTGTAGCAAAAGTTGATAAAGTCGTAATGGAAGTTGTATCTCCAGATAACATTGTTTCAGAAATGAAAGCTGGGAACTACGATATCGCAACTATGCCAAACTCACAATACGAAGCATACAAAGATTTAACAAACGTAACATTCCTAGGTTCACAAGCATCTGCATATGAATATATTGGTTTCCACTTAGGAAAATATGATAAAGAAACTGGTAAAAACGTGACAGATCCAAATGCGAAAATGGCGGATGTAAACTTACGTCAAGCAATGGCATACGCATTAGACATTGATGCTGCAGGTCAAAACTTGTACAACGGATTACAACATTCTTCAAACTCAATCATCATTCCATTCTTCAAAGATGTATATAACAAAGATCAAGAAGGATTCTCATATAACCCAGAAAAAGCAAAACAATTGCTTGATGAAGCGGGGTATAAAGACGTGGATGGTGACGGAATCCGTGAAAACAAAGATGGTTCTAAATTGACCATTAACTTCGCTGCACGTACTCGTGACGAAGCGAATGAATCACTTGTTCAACAATACTTGAACTGGTGGAAAGAAATTGGATTGAATGTTCAATTATATACTGGACGTACAATCGAATTGAACTCATTCTATGATAAAGTTCAAGCGGACGACCCAGAAATCGATGTATTTGCTGGTGGTTGGTCAACAGGTTACGATCCAAACCCATCAGGATTATTTGGTGAAACAGCACAATTCAACTTCGAACGTTATGTAGATGCTGAAGGAACAGCCATCATGAATAAAATTAGTTCAACAGAATCATTTGATTCAGCTAAAAACGTTGAGTTCTATAAAGAATGGCAACAATACGTTCACGATAAAGCATTCATTTTCCCAACATTAGTCGGAGAAGAACTTACAGCAGTCAACAAACGTGTGAAATACTATGATGTAAACTTAGGTAGCAAGAAATCTGCGTTATATCAAGTAGAATTAACGAGCGATACTGCTGCTAAATAAGAATTGGAAGGAGACGAGCTTCGGTTCGTCTCTTTTTGTTTGCACAAAATCCATAAAACCAATGAAAACGCATTAATGACGGGATTTAGTGAAATTTGAATTTAAAATTAAAATAACATGAGAAAAGTTAATTTTTTGCTCATAAATAATGGTAATCACGCAGGATTCATGGTAAACTAAAAATACGCTGTATCTGCGCTCGAATTGTCATACAATTTGCAATCAGAGAGCATGCAACGTATAATAGAAACGTTGTTTTATTATTTTAAATATTGAAATAGTTAACCAAAGAAAATAAGGAGGAATCGGATTTGACAATTGATAAGCCACTATTAGAAATCAATAACTTACACGTTGGTTTCCGTATCAAAGATGATTTTTATGATGCAGTAGATAATGTATCATTAACATTAGAAAAGAATGAAATTTTGGCCATCGTTGGGGAATCAGGATGTGGGAAATCTACATTAGCGACAACCATCATGGGCTTGCACAACAAAAATAATACAAAGATTACAGGGGACATCATTTATAACGATGTGAACTTAGTAAACTTAAACGAAGCGTTATATAACAAAATTCGCGGAAATGATATCGGTATGATCTTCCAAGATCCATTGGCTTCGTTAAACCCATTAATGACAATTGGTGCTCAAATCGATGAAGCTCTTTATTATCATACAGACTTAAATGAAAAAGAACGTACTGAACGCGTACTTGAATTGTTAGGACAAGTAGGGATTCCAAACCCACAACGTACTTACAAACAATACCCACACGAATTATCAGGTGGGATGCGTCAACGTGTGGTTATCGCGATTGCTTTATCATGTAAACCACCAATCATCATTGCCGATGAACCAACAACTGCCTTAGACGTAACAATCCAAGCGCAAATCTTAGACTTATTAAATGATATCCAGAAAGAAACAGAATCAGGTATCATCTTAATCACTCACGACCTTGGGGTAGTAGCAGAAACTGCGGACCGTGTAGCCGTGATGTATGCTGGACAATTTGTGGAAATAGCACCTGTTGAAGAGCTATTTACAAATCCAAAACATCCTTATACACGTTCATTACTACAATCAATTCCACAAGCGGGATCAGAAGGCGAAGAGTTACACGTGATCCAAGGAACAGTGCCACCATTACCAAAATTACCACGTAAAGGTTGCCGTTTCGCACCACGTATTCCATGGATTTCAGCGGACGCTCACGAAGAGGATCCATCACTTCATGAAGTTGGACCAAACCACTTCGTTCGTTGTACATGTTATAAACATTTCCATTTTGAAGGGGAGGAAGCATAATGAGCGGTTTTGTAACCATTGAAGATTTAAAAGTTCACTATCCGATTCGTAGTGGCTTCTTTAACCGAGTAACGGATCATGTTTATGCGGTAGACGGAGTGTCACTTGAAATTGAAGAAGGAAAAACTTACGGTCTTGTTGGAGAATCAGGTTCTGGTAAATCAACGATTGGTAAAGCAATCATTGGTCTAGAACACGTAACAAGCGGTAAAGTCATTTACGAAGGAGAAGACGTAACAAACAAAGCACGTCGTCGTACTTCAGACTATAACCGTAACGTACAAATGATCTTCCAAGATTCACTATCAAGTTTTAACCCTAAAAAACGTATTTTAGATATCGTGGCTGAGCCATTAAGAAACTTCGAACGTTTATCTCCAGATGAAGAGAGAAAACGCGTGATTGAATTAATGGAAATCATCGGATTATCTGAAGAAGCATTATTAAAATATCCACACCAGTTCTCAGGTGGTCAAAGACAACGTATTGGTGTTGCTCGTGCCTTAGCAAGTAACCCTCGTTTAATCATCGCCGACGAACCAGTATCAGCGTTAGACTTATCTGTACAAGCGCAAGTGTTAAACTACATGAAACGCATCCAAGATGAGTTCAACTTAAGTTACTTATTTATTTCCCATGACCTTGGGGTTGTAAAACATATGTGTGATGAATTGTTCATCATGTACCGTGGACGTTTCGTTGAAACAGGAAAAGCGGAAGACATTTACGCGAACCCACAACATATCTATACTAAACGTCTATTGTCTGCGATTCCGGTAATCGATCCAGAAAACCGTGAAGCAAACAAATTACGTCGTAAAGAAGCTGAGAAATTCTACCAAGAAAATCAACAATTTTACTACGATGAAAACGGTCGTGTGTTTGATTTACAAAAAATCTCTGACTCACACTTTGTTGCATTAAATCCAAAAGGAGGGAAATAGTTATGTGGAAAACCATTTTACGTCGTGTGTTATTAATGTTGCCACAAATCTTCATCCTTAGTGTGCTAGCATTCTTAATCGCGAAAATGATGCCAGGGGATCCATTTACAGGTTTAATTACTCCAGAAACGGATCCAAATACAATTGAAGCTTTACGTGTGAAATCTGGATTCTATGATCCACTTCCTGTTCAATATTGGAACTGGATTTCTAAAGCATTCCGCGGAGACTTCGGTCAAAGTTATACTTACAAATATGAAGTAACAAAATTAATCGGACAGCGTATCGGTAACACAGTGTGGTTATCATTACTAACATTGATTTTAACTTACTTAATTGCATTACCATTAGGGATGATTGCAGGTCGTTTCCAAAACTCTTGGGCTGACAAAGCAATCGTAGTATATACATTCATTACTTACTCAATCCCAGTATTCGTATTCGCCTTAATTCTATTATGGTTATTTGGTTATACATTAGGTTGGTTCCCAACTCGTGGATCTGTCGATTCAGATGTAGTTGCTGGAACAATGGGCTATTATGTAAACAAATTCCATCACATGATTTTACCAGCGTTTACGATGGCGATTCTTTCAACAACTGGTACGATTCAATACTTACGTACAGGGGTTATCGATGCGAAGAGCCAAGACTACGTTCGTACAGCACGTGCAAAAGGGGTTCCTGAAAATGTCGTGTTCAACCGCCACATCTTCCGCAACTCAATCTTGCCAATCGCAGCCTTCTTAGGGTATGAATTCACTGGTTTAATCGGTGGGTCAGTGTTTATTGAAAACATCTTCTCATATCCTGGAATGGGGAACTTATTCGTAACATCAATTCAAGGACGTGACTACTCAGTAATCTTAGCGTTACTATTACTCTTTGGTACAGCGACTCTTCTAGGTACGCTATTATCTGATATTATCATGAGTATTGTAGACCCACGTGTTCGTGTACAATAATTAAAGGAGGAGTAGCAAATGGAGCAAAATAATGTAAATACAGTTGAAGAAACTGTCGTTGAAGAAAGCACCGTATCTACACCGCCTGCTGGTTTTCAGGTTATTGTACGGGAGTTTTTAAAAGATAAATTAGCGCTTTTCGCGTTAATTTTACTAGCGTTGATTTTCTTAATCATCTTTATCGGACCATTCTTTATCGACCAAGAGACTGCTTTGAAAGTAAATATCTTAGGTCGTTATAAAGCCCCAACAAATGCACACTTGTTAGGGACTGACGAAAGTGGTCGTGACGTTTTAGCCCTCTTAATTATCGGGGCTCGTAACTCAGTATTAATCGGTTTCTCAATCACAATCTTGACATGTATCGTTGGTATTATCGTCGGATTGATTTCTGGTTACTACGGTAAATGGGTGGACACAACTTTAATGCGTGTCGTTGACTTTATCATGATCTTACCAACATTGATGATCATCATCGTGTTTGTTACAGTGATTCCAAACTACACAATGTTCCACTTTGTATTAATCATGACAGCCTTCTATTGGGTAGGTTCTGCTCGTTTATTCAGAACACGTACTCTTCAAGAAGCAAGCTTAGACTATGTAAACGCATCTAAGACATTAGGTTCAAGTGACTTTAGAATCATGTTCCGTGAAATCTTGCCAAACTTAAGTTCATTAATTATCGTTAACTTAATCTTACGTTTAGCAGGGAACATCGGTATTGAAACAGGGTTAACTTACTTAGGTTTCGGTTTACCATTTACAACACCATCACTTGGTTCATTAATTTCTGCAGCGAAAAATGCGGACATCATCGAGAACAAATTATGGGTTTGGTTACCAGCCACAATCTTAATTTTTATCATGATGTTATGTATCAACTATGTTGGTCAAGCCCTACAACGTGCAGCGGACTCTCGCCAACGTTTAGGTTAATCTTTAAAATTAGAGAAGAGATTGAAGGAAACTTCAGTCTCTTTTTTTGTGCGGAAAAAGCCGAATTGAAAATTTTTTCGTATCTAATAGAGAAGAAAAATTAGGATTTTGGTATTAGGTTGTGAAATAGGAGGGAATCTAGTAAAATAGAGAATACAAATGGCGAAAGGAGTGGCCACGATGAAGGTTAGTGAATCGTTTGAGACTGTTTTAAAGAATCGTGATTTGATGCTGGATAAGAAAGATTTAGGCGATGGTGGAATCGCGTTTCTTGGTCTGTATTCAGAAGGAGAAGCCGAGTTTCCGTTTAGCGTCGTTTTCGATGATAGCGAGGACCGTACCGATTACCAGATTACGTATGAAGGAATTGGAAATGGAAAAGACTTAGGCTTAGATTTATTTGATGTGCTCTATTCCATTAATCGCTTGAACCAAGAGTTAGTGGCATACTACACGCTACTCGTGGATTCAGACGGCGAGCTTTTTATTCGCTATGTGGGCCGTGTAACTCCATTTGAAACTTTCACATTGTATGAATTACTCGTGATTGGCTCAAAAATTGCCTCAGAAGTACGTAGAACATTATTAGAGTTAAAGGATGAGAACGATATTTAAGAAGTATTCCCATTTGATAAAGCCATTCGACATTATTATTGTGCTCGTGTTATTGGCGCTATCATTTTTACCAAATGCCATCTTTGCTTACCAACAAGCAACGAGAAAAGAAGAAGCAAAAATTTACGCGATTCTCACAATTGACGGAGAAGAAATCGAGCGCTTTGAACTCAGTGAAAACACACCACATGAAGAGTTCATCTATTATCCGCACGACGATCAATATAATATTATTGAAGTCGATGGAACACGTATCCGTGACAAGGAAGATAATAGTCCAGACCAAATTGCGGTACAAACAGGTTGGATTTCCCAGCCAGGCCAGACCAGTATCTGCTTGCCACATGGGTTGATGATTGAGATTATCTCAACTGAGCCCGCCAATAGTGATAATGACACCATTATCCCGTTATAAAAACAATGTAAAGTTCGCTACAGTCGTGGCGAACTTTTTTCTTTCTCGACTGTTCCTGTTCCGAGGAGGAGAGCATTTTGCCCGTTGCCTTTGCGGTGCGCCAAATGGACAAAATCACACAGCGCATTTTTTATTCCATATTCTTTCGTGCATTCATAAAAATGAGAGCACTACTACGTAAGAATTTCTCTTTGAAGTAGACGATGAGAAGAATCGAGCGGATTTTATAATAGCAGTAATGGGGGATAGCATTCAAAGTGAATTACGTACTCTTGAAAATTAATTTTCTAGAGTACGTTTGAATCTTGAAAGAGCTTGAGACCATGGCTCAAGCCGTTGCCCCATTACAGCTATTATAAAGAAATCCGCAAGGATTCGAATCATCGTCATTATTAAATTCATACAGAAAATTTTTTATCGAAGAGAAGCCCACTCATTATTTTATAAAAAACTCACGAAAGAGCGCTGGAATATGGTATTATAGTGGAATAAGGAGGAATGCACTGTGCGAATTATTTCAGGAGAATTTGGCGGAAGACGCTTAAAGGCAGTACCGGGCCAAAATACTCGTCCGACGACTGACAAGATAAAAGAATCGCTCTTCAATATTCTTGGCGGTTATTTTGACGGAGGAGTCATGCTCGACATGTACAGCGGAAGCGGAGCCGTTGCCATCGAGGCCGTCTCTCGTGGGATGGACCGTGCGTTTCTATTCGAGAACAATCGCCTGGCACAAAAGACGATTGAGCAAAATATTGAAATTACAAAATCACCCGAACAATTTCATTTAAAACGACAAAACGTCAAACAAGGACTCAAAACCATTGCGAGTGACCCAGCGTTTGAACCGTTCAAGTTGGTGTTTATGGATCCGCCATATCGCCTGCAAGAAATTGTAAAGGACATTGAGCAGTTGCAGGAGTTGAATCTAGTTTCTCCAGACTGCGTGATTGTCTGTGAGGTGGATAAGGAAGTGCAACTTCCAGAGCGAATTTTAGAATTTGAGCAATATAAGCGCGTGGAGTACGGGATTACAGCCTTAGTGTTCTATGACCGTGCGACTAGCGAAGAGGAGGCTTAAGATGAGAAAAGCGGTAGTAGCAGGAAGCTTCGATCCGATTACGAATGGGCATTTAGATATTATCGAGCGAAGCAGTGAGCTCTTCGATGAAGTCATTGTCGTTTTATCGCATAATGTTCAGAAAAACTATTTGTTTTCTTTAGATGAGCGAAAATCACTGGTTGAAAAGGTGATTGCGCATGTACCTAACGCTAAAGTAGTGGCCGTTAGTGGAGGTTTAACTGTAGAGGCAGCGGCACAATTAGGAGCGAGCGTTCTTGTCCGTGGCGTTCGAAACGCAACTGACTTCGAATATGAAGCAACTCTTGCATCTCATAACCGTGTTCAAAACGGAGAAGTCGAAACGGTATTACTCCTCAGCAAAGAAGAGTACCGATTTGTAAGTTCGTCGATGATGAAGGAACTGGCTCGCTTTGGAGGAGACGTAACGCCGTTTGTTCCAAGTGTGGTAGCCGATGCCTTGCAAGAAAAATATAAAGAAGCGCCTGAACGCACAATAAAAATGGATGAGGAGATAACAGATGTCAAAGGTTAAGAAGATTATTATTGCAGCCTTAATTTTCGTTGTATTAGCGATTGTTGCGATGATTCCAATCCCATATGTGATTGAATCGCCAGGGACTGCAGAAGAGGTATCTCAGTTTTTAACGATTAGTGGAGCAAAAGATGAGGACCCAGGATCACTCCGGGTGCTGACGGTGTATGTCGAGCAGGCGACCGTTTTAACGTACTTTAAGAAGTTTTTGAAGCACCATGAAATGCTTCCTTCTGAAGAAGTATTTGGGGATTACACACCAGAAGAATTCGATGCCTTGCAAGATTTCAGTATGCGCAATGCCCGTTCAAAAGCGGTTCGAGTAGCCTTTAAAGCAGCTGGGAAAACGGTGGAACGACATGTAAATGGTATTTTCGTTACACGTGTCGACCAAAGTTCGAATTTCCGCGACAAGTTACAAGTCGGAGATATTATCGAAACGATTGACGGAAAGAGCCCAGGGAATACCGATGAGAGCTTTGAAGATTTAAAAGACTATTTAGCAGGCCTTGAACCAGGACATACGCTAGTTCTTCAAGTGAAACGTGATGATGCAACAATGACGATCAGCGCGAAGTTGAAAATGAATAGCCGTACTGGTGGTATCCGTCTTGGATTTGGCGGGGAAGTGGATGAAGATGTGACTTCTGACCCATCCGTTGAATTCGACCCACATGGCGTAAGTGGCCCTTCAGGTGGTTTGATGTTCACGCTTGAAATCTATAATCAAATTACGAATAGTCATTTGAAAAACGGACATAACATTGCCGGAACAGGAACGATTGAATTAGACGGAACGGTTGGACGTATCGGTGGAATTGATAAGAAATTAGTAGCTGCGATTGAAGCAGGTGCGACAGTTTTCTTAGCCCCAGACGACGAAATCACAGACGAAATGCGTGCACGTTATCCAGATATTAAATCGAACTACGAAGAAGTCAAAGAAGCGGCTGCGAAGTTAGGCACAGATATTAAAATTTATCCTGTGAAGACTTTGGATGAAGCTATTGAAATTCTAAAAAATCTATAACCAATGAGTCATTTTTCTCATATCTTTAATTGGAGAAATCTTTTTAAGGAGTGAGAGGAATGGCTTTTTTTGATGAGTGGAAAGAAAAATGGGAGTCGTGGAGTCTAGCGGTCAAAGGTGCCGTTATCGCTGGAGTACTTCTAATATTGCTGGGTATAGGGGCGCTTGTGCCTAAAAAAGAAGAAGCTGTGGAAGAAACCGAAGCAGTGGTGACGACAGTACTGGCGGAGAAAACCGAAGAAAGTACGACGCTAGAAGCGGTCATTTTCGTTGATATTAAAGGGGCCGTGAAAAAGCCTGGAGTCTATCAAATGAAGGTGGGTGACCGGGTGAAAGACGCGATTGATGCCGCAGGGGGATTGACGGCAGAGGCAGACAGCCAGAAAGTGAACTTGGCGCAAAGAGTAGAAGATCAAATGGTGATCGTTGTACCCAAAGTGGGAGAAGAAGCTGAGGCAATTCCAGCAGGAGCAACGAGTAAAGAAGCATCCAAAGAAGGAAAAGTGAATATTAATACGGCAACGGTGGAAGAGTTGAAGACATTGAAGGGTGTCGGCGAGAAAAAGGCCGAGGCAATTATCGAATATCGCAAGAAGAATGGTTCGTTTCAAACGAAGGAAGACTTGATGAAAGTCCGAGGCATTGGCAAGAAGCTCTTCGAGTCCTTTGAGGAAAGGATTGTGACGCAATGAGTTACTGGATACTAGCAGTGCTCGTAGCGTCTGGCATCGTTGTGTTTGAAGGGACAGTCGCGTGGTGGATTGTCCCTTTATTCATCGTTGCTTTGGCGTTGAAACGGGGGCACGAGGCATGGAAAAGAGTGGTCGGTGTTGTGCTATGTTTAGCGGTAGGGCTGCGGTTGTTTTTGTATGTACGTGAAGTGACACATCCGCCTTTTACGGTCGATGATGCGATTACTGGGCAACTCGTGTTAAACCCAAACCAATTGAAGGTGAATGGGGATTTAGTAACGGGAACGGCCACGCTGGAAGCAGGAGGAAAGCACGAGAAAGTCTTTTTCTACTATGTGCTGGAGTCGGAATCCGAGCAACAAGCCTTCTTGCAGTTGCATGAAGTAGTCCGAGTTACGGTGGACGGGACTGTTGAAGAAATTGAGCATGCACGCAATAAAGGTAACTTCGATGCGAAAAACTATTATCTTAGTCTTGGGGTGCTGCATGCCTTAAAAGTCGAGCGATTGAATTCTAGTATGAAGCCCGTCACAGGATTCTGGAGCTTTGTCGAGCATCTTCGGTCACAGTTGTTAGAAACGTTGCATGTTCAAAAAGATAGCCGCATTAAACAATATACAGGCGCCTTACTCTTAGCGGACCGAACAGGATTTAGCGAAGAAGAGTGGGAGCAATACAAACAACTTGGCCTCTTGCATCTCTTAGCGATTTCCGGATTACATATCTCCTTAATGGTCGCCTGCATCGAACGGCTCTGTTGGCGAATCGGCATTACCAGAGAGAAAACACGTGGGTTACTGGTGCTGTTTGTAGTGCTTTACGGATTTGTGATTGGCTGGAATATTAGCGGTACTCGTGCGATTGGAATGGTGTTGTTAGGCGTCTTATCCAAACCGCTCATAAGAAAACGTGGGAGCGTACAGATGGACTGCTTACTCTGGATGGCGATTGTGTCCATTCTCGTTTGGCCCGGCATTCTTTTAAATGTAGCCTTTCAACTAAGCTATGGATTAACGGCCATTATTATTTTTCTCTCGAAATGGCAACGCGCTGTTTTGCCTCGCATTCGGGCTAATTTGTGGGTACCGATTGGGATGAGTCTTATCGCATTGCCGCTTCTGTGTCAGTATTTCTTTTATTGGAACGCGCTGAGTATTCTTTTGACCGCGCTCTTTTCGCTACTGTTTGAGTTGCTGCTATTTCCGTTGTTAACCGCCTATTTATTCGCGGTACTTTTTGGTTTTGTTCCGCTAATAGAACTTCTGACAACGATTGGAGAATTCATTCTTTCTGGAGTGTCTCGCGCCCTCACGTTCTGCCAGCAGTTGTCCTTTACGAAATTCACACTGGGGATTTGGGACAAATGGGAAGTAGTTCTCTTTCTTACAATCCTTATTGTCGTTGGGATTTTATTCGAACGCAGAAAAATGACGATTAAAAAAGGGGGTGTTTGTCTTATTGCACTTTTAGCGCTATTAATTGAAGTGCCATATCACTGGGGGACAGAACTCGTGATGGTGGACGTTGGGCAAGGGGACTCCATCCTGTTACTAGCGCCAGGGTGGAATCAGGCAACACTGATCGATACAGGTGGCCTCTCGGATTTTAAACAGAAAGAGGCGTGGCGGCACCGAAAGAAAAAAGACCAAGGAATTACGACGGTCGTCCCCGCCTTGCAAGCAGAAGGGCTCTCAGAGCTCTCACAAGTCATGCTCTCGCACGGGGACGAAGACCATGTCGGAAACTTAAAAACAATCGCGAAGCACCTTGCTATCCGTCAACTTATTATCGGGAAAGGCATGGAGAAGATTCCCTTGATGCAGGAAATAAAAAAGCGATATCCAAAGATTCAGTGGCGATTGGTGCTTGCAGGAGGCGAGTGGAATTGGAATGAGACGAAATGGAAGGTACTGTGGCCAAAAGGTTTGTCTCATGCAGAAAACGAAGACTCGATATTGGCACTCGTAACAGTGATGAAGCAGACGATTCTTCTGACAGGAGACGCTTCTGAGAAGGTAGAAGAGGCTGTCGTAAAAGACAATCCACACTTGCAGTTCTCTATTCTTAAAGTGGGGCATCACGGGAGCAGGACGTCGAGTGGCGAGGCGCTTCTCAAACTCGTTCATCCAAGACTCGCGTTCATATCGTGTGGGAAGCACAATCACTATGGGCATCCGAGTCCAGAGACTTTGGCGCGCTTGAAAGCTACTGGCGCTATCATTTTCCGGACGGACCAAGACGGGCAAATTCGGCTTCGATTGACCGCAGAAAAACTGGAAGTCACGACCCAGCTTACGAAACGGAAAAAAGAATTGAAACAATAGACAAAGACTCGTTTTCAAGATAAACTAAAACAACAGGAGGCGAAGAAATGGAATTTGAGAAACAGCTCAATCGAATTAAAAAAGGGCAAGTCAGTCTGGTTTATCTTGTTCAAGGGAAAGAACCATACTTACAAGAGCTTGCGCGTAAAGTGTTTTTGGACACCATTGTCGCTCCTGAAGATCAAGACTTGAACGTGGGACGATTCAATATGGATGAAGTGTCCGTTCAAACCGCGGTTCAAGATGCGGAGTCTGTGCCGTTTTTTGGAGACCGCAGATTAGTCATGATTGATAATCCAACGTTTTTAACAGGGGAGAAGGAGAAAAAATCCATCGACCATCAGTTAGACCGACTCCAAGCGTATTTAGAAAATCCGATGGACAGTTCGGTGATGGTTTTCTTTGCGCCGTATGAAAAGTTGGACCAACGTAAAAAAATCGTGAAGCAGTTGAAGAAGGTTGCCGTTCTTCTGGATGCGAGCGAATTGTCAGAACGCGATATCCGACAATATGTTAAGGACTATTTACGTTCACAACAATATGGGATTCAAGAAGAAGCCTTGCATGCTTTACTTATCAAGACACAATACTCGCTGACCACTTGTATGAAAGAACTTGAGAAATTAATGGTTGCCGAAATTGGAACGTATTCCATTCGACTTGAAACGGTTGAGGCATTAGTGGCTAAAAACTTGGAACAAAGCATCTTTGATTTTGGGGAAGCCATCCTAAACAAAGACAGCAAGCGTGCCCTTCAAATTTATCATGACATGCTATTGCAAAAAGAAGACCCAATCAAAATGAACGCGATTCTATTAGGCCAATTCCGACTATTGCTTCAAGTATCGTATTTGAAAAAAGCCGGCTACCAAGAACCCGAAATTCAAAAGACTCTCGCGGTGCATCCATACCGGGTCAAACTCGCACTCAACCAATGCCGTCGCTATGGAACGCCATTACTAGAAGCAGCCTTCCAGCAATTAGTCGAAACCGAGTACGCATTGAAAACCAGCGTCGGAATCAAAGAAATGCAATTGGAATGGTTCATCCTTCAATTTTGCGGCCAAAGAACATTATAATTAGTCTGTTTGAAACGTCGATATCTTATTAAAGATTTCGGCGTTGAGTCGTTTGTAAATAATTATCTAATTTTAATTAAAATTTGAGTTGAATTAATAAAAATATGTGGTACAATGTATATACAATTAAGGAGGGGTTAAAATGAGTATAATTTCATTACGTTTAAATAAAGAAGAAGAACGCCTTTTTAAAAATTATGCAGACTTTACCGGAGAAGGATTAACGACCCTATTAAAGAAAGCATTAACTGAAAAAATTGAAGAAGAATATGATTTACAAGCTGTAAAAGAGTACGAAAGTGCTAAAGCAAAAGGAGAAGTTATATTAGTTGACCATGAGGAATTCTGGGGAGACTTATAATGAGGTACACACTTTCTTATGATGAACGTCTCAAAAAGAAAATTAAAAAATTAGATAATGGAACCAAAGTGATCTTAAAAAAATGGATTGAAAAAAATTTGATGGACTGTGAAGAGCCTAGAAGTAAGGGGAAACCTCTGCGTGGAACTTTGTCAAAATATTGGAGATATAGAATTGGAGATTATAGATTAATTGTAGAAATCGAAGATGACCAATTAAAAATTATAGCATTTGAATTTGCTCATAGAAGTAGTGTTTACAAATTTATGAAATAGGAGAAACCCATGGAATTATTAATCGTCATCATCGCTGTCGTTTTAGTAGCGGTAATCGCCCTTGCATTCCGCACTAAACCAAATACCAGCGGAGCGGTGGAACAAACACCAATAACACAAGAAAGTACACCAGTAGAAGAAGCGTACATTCCTGAAGAATTAGAAGAATACTTACGCGAATTGAAACGCAATGGCCAACCGATTCAAGCTATTCAAAAATTACGTAACGTAACAGGAATGAGCTTGTCAGAAGCTAAACAATTTGTCGACGACATTATCATCTAACAATAACAGAGTGCCCGAGCAGGAGACCAACCACCTCCTCGGGCACTCTTTTTTTCTTCCTGGAGCCTTCACATTAATCGGGGATTTTTTTGGCATCTTTTCCTACCCCGGCCACCCTTTCTTTTTCTCCTCCGCCTTCGAATTGTTCGGGCTTCTTTTTTTATCTTTAATAATATACGCCTTACGGATAGCGCGTTAGAGTAGAACACAAACGAAGAACTCCCTGGATTTCATCGTAATCATAATCGTGAACCAGCAAGCAATGTGAATTACTGAGGGTTAGGGATTTATCTCTTACCCTCAGTTTGAAGCTTGCTAGACTTGAGACTTCGGCTCAAGTCGATGCAATGATTATGATAACGATGAAAAAATCCAGAGGAGTTCGAAGAAAGTGTTCTAATCTTTTTATTTGTTAACCGTAAGGCGTTCATATTTTTGAGCATAAAAAAAGAGCCCGAGATCAATTCTCAGGCTAATTATTATTTGCTTAATTTTGCAGCAAGACGTGATTTATCACGAGAAGCTTTGTTTTTGTGGATTAATCCTTTAGAAGCAGCTCCGTCGATTGCTTTGTGAGCAGCACGTAATAATTCTTCAGCATTTTCAGCACCTTCAGCTACAGCAGCGTCAAATTTTTTGATAGCTGTACGCATAGCAGAAGTTTGAGCGTTGTTAGCAAGTGTTGACTTTTTGTTAGTACGAACACGTTTGATTTGTGATGCGATATTTGGCAATGGGTTCACCCCTCTTTCATTTAACATGTATAATTACTGATCAGTTGTTTCCAACACGAACTATTATACAAAAGTCCTACTTGAATTGCAAGCAAGGTATTGTGAAAGAACAAGACAGACAAACGGTAAAACTCCCGTAATGATGGTATACTAGAAAAGAAAGAGGTGAAGTCATGGATCAATTTAAATTAGTGGCTCCTTATGCACCAAATGGAGACCAACCTCAAGCCATCAAGGAACTTGTCGATGGCATCAATAATGGGGTTAAAGAACAGACCTTACTTGGGGCAACCGGAACAGGGAAGACGTTCACGATTGCCAATGTGATTCAAGAAGTAAACAAACCAACGCTCGTATTAGCGCATAATAAAACCTTAGCCGGCCAGTTGTACGGAGAGTTGAAAGAATTCTTCCCAGACAATGCGGTCGAATATTTTGTATCGTACTATGACTACTATCAACCAGAGGCGTATGTTCCTGCCAGCGATACGTATATCGAGAAGGAATCGAGCGTCAACGATGAGATTGATAAATTACGTCACTCGGCCACAAGTGCCCTTCTAGAACGTCGCGATGTGATTGTAGTAGCGTCCGTGTCTTCGATGTATGGGTTAGTAAATCCAGAAGAATACCGCGACCATGTATTGTCGCTTCGTGAAGGCATGGAAATCGAACGTGATGACTTATTGCGCAGATTGGTAGAAATGCAGTTCGAGCGTAACGACTATGATTTCCGACGCGGAACGTTCCGTGTTCGTGGGGATGTCGTCGAAATCTTCCTTCCAGGAAATGACGCGACGGCCTTTCGTATCGAGTTCTTCGGAGACGAAATCGAAGCGATTAAAGAGGTCGATGTGTTGACGGGGGAAATTAAAGCCACCGTGGAACACGTGCCAATCTTCCCAGCAACGCACTTTGTGGCGAACGAAGATCAAATTTCACGGGCCGTGGCTACGATTAAAGAAGAGCTTGCGGAACGACTCAAGGAATTACGAGACGATAACTTACTGCTAGAAGCACAACGCTTGGAGCAACGCACGAACTACGATATCGAAATGCTTCTTGAGATGGGCTACTGTAACGGGATTGAGAACTACTCCCGTCATATGGATGGTCGACGTCCAGGACAACCACCGTATACCTTGCTAGACTTCTTCCCGAAAGATTCGCTCTTCGTGGTCGATGAGTCGCATATCACGATGTCGCAAATTCGTGGCATGTATAACGGGGACCGCGCTCGTAAGGAGCAATTGATTAAATACGGCTTCCGCTTACCGAGTGCTTTGGATAACCGTCCATTGCGCTTTGAAGAGTTCGAGGAACGCGTGCCACAAATCATTTACATTTCGGCTACCCCGGGGCCTTATGAGTTATCGCATACGCCAACGGTTACTGAGCAAATCATTCGTCCAACCGGCTTGCTCGATCCACCAGTGGAAGTTCGTCCAATTAAAGGACAAATCGATGATTTAATTAGTGAAATTAATTTACGTGTAGAACGAAACGAGCGTGTCTTTATCACGACTTTAACCAAGAAGATGTCAGAGGACTTGACCGACTACTTAGAAGAAGTGGGCATTAAGGTGAAGTACTTGCATAGTGACATTAAGACATTGGAACGTACGGAAATCATCCGTAACTTACGACTCGGGGAATTCGACGTATTGGTCGGAATCAACTTGCTTCGTGAAGGGTTAGACGTTCCGGAAGTGTCGCTTGTGGCGATTCTCGATGCGGATAAGGAAGGCTTCCTTCGTAGTGAACGTTCTCTTGTTCAGACGATTGGGCGTGCGGCGCGTAATGCGAACGGTCGCGTGATTATGTATGCCGATAAGATTACGGATTCGATGCAAAAAGCGATTGATGAAACGAATCGTCGTCGTGCCATCCAAGAGGCATACAATAAAGAACATGGCATCGTTCCGAAGACCATCGTGAAGAATATCCGCGATTTAATTGCGATTACGCACGAGGTCGAAAAAGAAGATGCACCAACGACTGCAAAAGACTTCAAGAAGATGACGCAAGAACAACGCCGAGAAGCGCTTGAGTTACTCGAGTTGGATATGCGAGCGGCAGCCAAGGATCTCGATTTCGAGAAAGCAGCCGATTTACGCGACGTGATTCTCGAATTGCGTGCTGAGTATCGTTTATAAGAGGTCACATTTATGAAATGGACATTAACAAGGGACTTACCAGAACTGGAAGGAAAAATCTTTTCCAGCCAAATGGATGGATTTTCCTTTCAGGTGGTGAGTGCCAATAAAAAACAAGGCTTAGAAATGATAGCGCTCGATGAGGTTAAGGAGCGCTATACCTTATTCGATATACCGACAACAAGTAGTAGCATCGCTCAAGCCTTGCGCGAAGAGGCAGAGGAGCTCGTGTTTCAGTGGATGCATCCCGAGCAATCAGATATTGAAGAAGCGCGCCAAAAATGGACGAAGTGGATTACCGAACATATCGTCCCGTACCATGGCAATCCGTTTGAGAAGACGGAGGCGATGGGCTTTACGGTCGAAGATAAAGGGAAATGGTATGCGCTCATGATGCAAGTGCCGCTTCAAAAACTAGGAGTGGCTTCAAAGGCCGACGCCCTCATTTTGAACGTGAAGATTCATCCGGAAGACAAGGAACGACTCATCGCGACTGACGGAATTTTCGAAGCCTATCATATGAATAAGAAGCATTGGATTTCAATCGCGCTGAATGTATGCTCAGATGACGCACTCGTGAAAGAGTGTATCTATACCAGCTACAAATGTGTCGCGAAGAAAGACAATTCTTTACTTTCAACGAGAGATTCGCTATAATTTTCAACATAGCATTTTAGCAAAAAGGAGATTTTTTTATGGTAAATATTGCAATTGTAGGAGCGACAGGTGTCGTTGGAACAAAAATGATTGAACGTTTAGAAGAAAGCAACTTACAAGTGGACCACTTATATCTACTTGCATCAGCGCGTTCAGCAGGAAAAGTACTACAGTTTAGAGGAAAAGATTATGTAGTCGAAGAATTAACGGAAGACTCCTTCAAGCGTGATATTGACTACGCCATCTTCTCAGCAGGGGGCGGCACTTCAATGAAATTTGCGCCAATCGCAGAACGTGACGGCGTAATTGTCATCGACAACTCAAGCGCATGGAGAATGGATCCAGAGATTGACTTAGTCGTGCCAGAGTGTAACGCACCAACATTAGAACGTAAGATTATCGCAAATCCAAACTGCTCAACTATCCAATCTGTTGTGCCATTACGTCCATTGCATGATGCATTCGGATTAAAACGTGTGGCGTACACAACTTACCAAGCTGTTTCAGGTTCTGGACAAGCAGGGATTAACGATTTAAGAAATGGGGAAAAAGGGGAAGCTCCAACAAACTACCCACACCCAATTTACAATAATGTATTGCCACATATCGACGTATTTTTAGAAAATGGCTATACAAAAGAAGAAATGAAAATGATTCAAGAAACTCGCAAGATTCTTGGGTTGTCAGACGATGTAGCCATCACAGCTACTTGTGTGCGTGTGCCTGTATTCAACTCACACTCTGTAGAAATCAACGTGACTTTCGAAAAAGATACAACACCTGAAGAAATTCGTGCGATTTTAGAAAAAGCACCAGGCGTAATCGTATTAGATAAACCTGAGGAAAATGTATATCCAACACCATTACAAGCAACTGGGCATGATGAAGTGTATGTGGGACGTATTCGCCGTGACATTTCTCAACCAAACAGCTTCCACATCTGGTGTGTGGGCGATAATATCCGTAAGGGTGCAGCAAGCAATGCCATCCAAATTGCGGAGTATATCGAGGAGCACAATTTACGTAAATAATTAAATAGAAGACTGGGCATCTGGGCGACAGTATTGTGAATAATGTTGATTACTACAAATCCTTACGGATATCTTCATAATAGCTATAACGTTGCACCGGTTCGAGCCTAGGTCTCTCACCTTTAAAGCCTCAAAGGGAGCGTACGGAATAAAATTCCTACGCTCCCTTTTTCGCATTTAATGCCATCCCACGTTATTGCTATTATAGAATCCGTAAGATTTTTCGTAATCACGCGTTTCATAAGAAGGGGATACCCAGTCTTCTAATAATTGTTTACTCCGTTATACCTCACTGTGGAAAAAATAGTTTTGTATCATTAATGATACATCTTTAGAAAGTAAAAAAGTGAGTGTAACATTTTTGTTACGTAACATAATTGTTACACTCTGAAAAATCAAAAGCAGGAAGCAACTTTTTCCGCTTTTGAAGAGGCTAAAATGTGATACAATAAAAGTACTATGGATGTAAAAGGAAGTACGCGTGTGAACAAGTTAAAACCTTATTTAAAGCCATATCTGAAAGAAACGATATTGGCACCTTTATTTAAATTATTCGAAGCGATTCTGGAGTTATTTGTTCCGCTCATTATGGCGGTCATCATCGACAAAGGGATTGGAAACCAAGACACGTCCTTGATTCTTCGTCAAGGGGCCATCCTAATTGGGCTAGGAATTTTAGGCGTTGTTGTGTCGATTACCGCTCAGTATTTTGCGGCAAAAGCAGCAACTGGATTTACCGCTGATGTAAGACAGGCGCTTTTTTCAAAAATTCAATACTTTAGCTTCTCGCAACTCGATGCGCTAGGAAATGACACTTTACTGACACGCTTGACGAGTGATATCAATCTCGTGCAAAGCGGGTTAAACATCGCGCTTCGTCTATTGCTTCGTTCACCGTTTATCGTTGGTGGGGCGATTGTGATGGCATTTGTCGTGAATGTGCAAATGGCATGGACATTTGTCATTACGGTGCCGATTTTAGCGGTCGTCGTATTTGGGATTATTTACTGGACGATTCCAATGTATCGCCGTGTGCAAGATCGATTAGATCGGATTATGCGCCTTGTGCATGAAAATCTGCTTGGGGTGCGTGTGATTCGTGCATTTAACCGTGAAGAAAAAGAAATTCAGTCGTTTAGAGAAGATACTGAAACATTGAATCAAGCGCAACAAAAGGTGAGTGGTCTCTCAGGAGCCATGAACCCTATTACGTTTGTGATTGTGAATGTGGCGCTTATCGTCATTCTTTATGGTGGTGCGATTAAAGTGGATACAGGGACCTTGTCGAAAGGAGACGTTATCGCTTTAACAAACTACATGTCACAAATTCTAGTGGAGCTTGTGAAGTTCGCGAACCTTGTCGTAACGATGACAAAATCCGTAGCTAGTGCGGAACGTATCGATAATATTCTATCGATTGAGCCAGATATGGTCGAAGGAACGAAAGAGGTTCATCCTGATGGTGAAGTGGCAGTGGCGTTTAAAGACGTGACATTGACGTATCAAGGAGACCAAAATGCAGCGCTCAACCATATCTCCTTTACTGCATTGAAAGGACAAACTATCGGCGTGATTGGGGGGACTGGTAGCGGGAAATCATCTCTTGTGAATATGATTCCTCGTTTCTATGATGCGACCCAAGGGAAAGTTGAAGTGTTCGGCAATGACGTTCGTGACTACCGATTCGCATCGATTCGTGGTGCTGTAGGAATGGTCTTACAAAAGGCGCAACTCTTCCGTGGAACGATTGCCGAGAATGTCCGTTTTGGAAATGCATCGGCTTCTACTGAGGTGGTAGAACATGCGCTCGGTGTCGCTCAAGCCAGTGAGTTTGTACAAACAAAAGAAGGCGGACTGGATTATGGCATCGAACAAAATGGGCGCAATTTATCCGGTGGGCAAAAACAACGGATGACGATTGCGCGTGCGATTGCCAAACAAGCACCGATTTTAATCCTTGATGATAGTGCTTCGGCATTGGACTTTGCGACCGATGCGAAATTGCGTGAGGCCATCAAGAACCAAACGCCACGTCCAACGACCTTTATCGTGTCGCAACGGGCGGCTTCTGTGCAGTATGCAGACTTAATTCTCGTTTTAGATGAAGGAAATCTTGTCGGCAAAGGCACGCATGAAGAGCTTTTAGCGAACAATGAAATTTACCAAGAAATTTACTATTCACAATTTCCAAAGGAGGATGAAGCATGAGACAGACAACTCAATGGGAAACGATTCGTAAAGTTCTCCGCTACATCCGTCGCTATCGCATCTACTTTGTAGCGTCGATTCTTTTGGCGAGTGTGAATGTATTCGGAACGTTAATGATTCCAAAATTAGTCGGAGAAGCAGTGGACCAAATGTTAGATACGGGCCAAGTGTTCTATGCAGGACTATTTGCCATCCTCTGGCAAATTGCACTCTTTACAGCAGTGGCAGCTATCGCGCAGTGGTTTATGAACCTCAGCAATAACAAGATGACGTACTCGGTTGTGCGGGACCTTCGTAGAGACGCGCTTGAAAAAATCGAAACCTTACCGCTCAGTTATTTAGATATCCACCCAGCTGGAGAAATCGAGAGCCGTATTATCGCAGACGCGGATCAATTCGCGGACGGGCTATTGATGGGATTCACGCAGTTGTTTACGGGTGTGATGACGATTCTAGGAACGTTAATCTTTATGCTCAGCGTCAATGTGACACTGACCCTCGTAGTAGTGGTGGTGACGCCAGTATCCTTTGTCATGGCCAGCTTTGTTGCGAAGAAATCCTATCATTTCTTTAAACAACAGTCGGAAATTCGTGGCGACCAAACCGCCTATATGAATGAGATGATTGAGGGAACACGAGTGGTGACGGCCTTCCAGCAACAAGAAAAAGTCATCGAGGACTTCTCGGTGATTAATAAGAACCTAACGGATGTGTCGCTCAAGGCTATTTTCTTCTCGAGCATCACAAATCCGGCAACGCGCTTTGTCAATAGTATTGTCTACACCAGTGTGGGCGTGTTCGGGGCGTTCTTTGTCATTAGCGGTGGCGTGACGGTCGGGCAACTATCAGCCTTCCTCAGTTACGCCAACCAATATACGAAACCATTCAATGAGATTTCAGGTGTGATTACCGAATTGCAAAATGCGATTGCCTGTGCTAACCGCGTATTTGAACTGTTGGAACAACCTTCTGAACGTCCAGAACGTGAGGATGCTGTGTCTCCTGAAAGTTTCGACGGAGCGGTGGAATTTAGCCATGTGGACTTCTCTTACGTGAAAGACCAACCGCTCATTGAAGACTTCTCGCTGGATGTCAAACCAGGGCAACGCGTGGCGATTGTTGGTCCAACCGGAAGTGGAAAGACGACCTTGATTAACTTATTGATGCGTTTCTATGAGATTAATAGTGGAAAATTAGCGATCGATAGCCATTCGATTGAAGACATCACCCGTCATTCACTGCGAAACGGATTTGGAATGGTGCTTCAAGAAACATGGCTTCAAACGGGAACCGTTCGTGAAAATATCACGATGGGAAATCCGACGATTAGCGAAGAAGAGATGATTCGCATCGCCAAACTCTGTCATATTCATGGGTTTGTGAGCCGTCTGCCGCAAGGGTATTATACGGTAATTTCGGATGACGGTGGGGACTTCTCGCAAGGGCAAAAACAATTGCTCTGCATTGCGCGCGTGATGATGGGACAACCCAATATGCTGATTCTCGATGAGGCAACGTCTTCCATCGATACGCGTACCGAGTTGAAGATTCAAGAAGCCTTCCAACATCTGATGGAAGGACGCACGAGCTTTATCGTGGCACACCGCTTGTCGACGATTCGTACCGCGGATGTGATTCTCGTCTTAAAAGACGGACATGTCATTGAAAAAGGAAATCATGCCAGCTTAATGGAGCAACGTGGATTTTACTACAATCTCTATCAAAGTCAGTGGCAACATTAACAATAAAAAGAAGCGTAGGCTCTATAAAAAGAGTCTACGCTTTTTTGAATTGCTGAAAGTGCAAAATTATCATATATGATAATTTCAAAAGATTATTGATTAAATTCTTCTAGAGCTAGAGACGCTTCTTCCCACTCGGCGAGAAGTGTTTCTTGGCGTTCAAGAAGGGCGCCTTCTTCGGTAGAGAGGGAAGCGGATTTATCTGGATCAGAATAGTTTTCTTCCAGTGTCATCGCCTCGTGCACTTGTTCGAGCGCCGTTTCGATATCGTGCATCTCCGTTTCTAGTTGCTCGATGCGACGAGTGAGTGTACGAATTTGACGTTGCTCTTCTTTTGAGGCATGGTAGCTGGCTTTGGCTTCTGTCATCGGCTCGGCTGTTGTTGTTTCGACACTTTTGGCTTCTTGCAATGCGGCGAGTTCTTCTTTCTCTTGTTTTTTCTCGAGATAGTAGTCGTAGTCGCCTAAATACAATGTGCTTCCAGTTTCTTCAATCTCCAAAATGGCTGTTGCGACTTTATTGATAAAGAAACGGTCATGCGATACGAAGCAAATCGTGCCGTCGTAGTCGATAAGGGCATCTTCAAGCACTTCTTTACTGTCGATGTCCAAGTGGTTGGTAGGTTCGTCGAGCAGTAGGAAATTATCATGCTCAAGAGACAGTTTGCAAAGCGCTAAACGTGCCTTTTCACCCCCGCTAAGTTGAGCGGTTGTTTTCTCTACATCGTTTCCTGAGAAAAGGAAGCTGCCGAGAATCGAACGGACGTCTTTTTCAGGCATCGTTGAATGACGAGACCAGAGTTCTTCAAGAACTGTTTGATTCGATGAGAGGCCGGCCAAGTTTTGGTCATAGTAACCGACTTGAACGCCAGCGCCTAAATCAATCGAGCCTTCGATTAAAGGAAGTTCACCCGTAATCGACTTCAAGAGGGTAGATTTTCCAATCCCGTTAGGTCCCACAATCGCGATGGCTTCACGCTTGCGAAGTTGGAAGGAAATCGGACCGCTCAAGGCTTCGTGGACGTAGCCGATATAAGCGTCCGTTACTTGCAATACTTGGTTTCCGGATTCGCGTTCCACGGTAAATTCAAAACGAGCAGAGCGTTGATCGCCTTTTGGTTTCTCTAAGCGTTCCATCTTCTCGAGTTTCTTACGGCGGGATTGCGCACGTTTCGTCGTTGAGGCGCGCACTAAGTTTTTCGCGATGAATTCTTCTAAGTCGTGAATCTCTTGTTGCTGCTTCTCGTAGGCCTTTTGTTTGAGTAAGTATCGTTGCTCGCGTTCTTCTAAGTAGTGCGAGTAGTTGCCCTTGTAATATTCGCAGGCCTTATGACTGATTTCATAGACTTCGTTACACACACGGTCCAAGAAGTATTGGTCGTGGGATACGATGACAAGCGCGCTACTAGAAGAGCGTAAGTAGTCTTCAAGCCACGTCAATGTCTCGATGTCCAAATGGTTCGTCGGTTCGTCTAAAATCAGTAAGTCGTGTTTCTCTAATAAAATACGAGCTAGCGCGAGACGAGTGCGTTGACCTCCAGAGAGTGATTGAATCGGTTGGTCGTAGTCTTCTGGATAGAAACGGAATCCGTGAAGCACCGTACGAATTTCAGACTCGTAGCCATACGCATTCTTCTGGTTGAGTTCTTCTTGCAGTTGGTCGTAACGCTTTAAGGCGAGCTCATACGCAACGGGGTCACTAAGAAGGTCTGGGTCACCGAGTTGCTCAGCTGCTTTTTGCGCTTGTTTCTTCAAAGTTTCTACGTCTTCAAAGAGATGCACCATTTCTTCCCAAACCGTACGAGAAGACTCAATGGCGGCGTATTGGTCTAAATAGCCAATCGATAGGTCCTTCTTCTTTGACACAGCGCCAAGTGAAGGTTCTTCGATACCAGCCAACATTTTTAACAGCGTGGATTTTCCAGTACCATTTCGCCCAACGATGGCAATCCGTGAATTTTCTTGAATATGAATTGTAATATTTTCAAATAGGACTTCATCCGCAAACGTACGCGCGAGTCCTTGTCCTTGTAGTAAAATCATGACGGGTCCTTTCAATGTGGTTTCAGTTTATTTTAGCATAAAAAAGAAGGGGAACAATATTGATACGCGTTCTTCTTTGCATTCACATTCACAATAGGGAGGTTGTGAAGAAAAAAGCACAAGGCTTGCTGTATATAAGCGAAATTCATAATAATTCGTGAGAGCAAGGCAAAGTGTTTGTGAAATAAAAAGTTGTTGTGATAGAATACGCATGGATATAAAAGAAAAAGGGAGTTTTATTCATGAAAGATATTAACGAAATGAAGGAAATCGAAGTGCCACGCGCAACTGCGAAACGTTTGGCCATTTATCATCGTTACTTACGTTTCTTGCACGATGCAGGGAAACGTCGCATCTCATCAACAGAATTAAGTGAAGCCGTAAAAGTCGATAGCGCAACAATTCGTCGTGACTTCTCATACTTTGGAGCTTTAGGAAAACGTGGATATGGATATGATGTAGAATACTTATTAGAATTCTTCAGCCATACTTTAAACCAAGATCGCCTAACAAACGTCGCTTTAGTAGGGGTTGGTAAATTAGGACAAGCGCTCTTAAACTACAACTTCCACCAAAGCAACAACGTGCGTATTAGCGCAGCGTTCGACGTAAACGAAGACATCGTTGGAACAATCCAAACAGGTGTGCCAGTTTACAGCATGGATGAAATGGTAGAACAATTGAAAGTTCAACAAATCCAAGTGGCTATCTTAACAGTGCCACAAGATGTTGCTCAAGAAACAGCGGACCGCTTAGTAGAAGCAAATGTTCGCGGAATCTTGAACTTCACACCAATCCGCTTAGACGTACCAGAAAACGTTCGAGTTCAAAACGTGGACTTAACAAACGAACTTCAAACACTAATTTATTTCTTGGACAACCAAAAATAATCTGTTGAAAGGCATCCAAATAGGGTGCCTTTTTGTATATAAAAATAAGCACTAATCCAATCCGATTTGCGGAGCGATTAGTGCTTTTCTTTTGGTTCTTTATCGTCTAGTGAATCCTCGTCATCGGGAAGATTCTCGATGAGGTTAGCGAGTTTTTTTAACTCGTTATAGGTGCGAAGCATGTTGATACTTGTTACGATGCTTGTCGTTGCGAATAGACAGCAGAATAATGTGATAAAGTCAAATCCATTTCCAGGATAATGCGTCGTTGCTAGAAAGATAAAGAAGACCGCTAATATGATTTCAAAATATAGTTTTCTAAAGAAACTTTTTCGTGTCATAGCAATCATCCTTTCCTGTCAAAATCTTACAAAATTCCAGACAAATAAGCAAGTATTTATTCTTGATTTTTCCTGACCAAATGAGTATCATAAAACTATGAGTTAGCACTCAGTGTTTTTGAGTGCTAAAAAAGATGAAGGAGGATTTCATATGTTAAAGCCTTTAAAAGATAGAGTTGTTATTCAAATGGTAGAGCAAGAAGAAAAAACTGCTGGAGGATTATTCCTACCAACAACTGCTCAAGAAAAATTACAATTTGCAAAAGTAATCGCAACAAGCGAATTTACTGCTGCAGAAGACCGTCAAGTAGCGGTTGGCGATAAAGTCGTATTCGAGAAATATTCAGGAACAGAAGTTAAATTAGATGGTCAAGAATATATCATCGTGAAAGAAAAAGACATTATCGCAATTGTTGAATAAAGGAGGATACAATTATGGTGAAAGATATTAAATTTGCAGAAGACGCAAGAAGCGCTATGCTACGTGGTGTGGACGTTTTAGCGAACACAGTAAAAGTAACATTAGGACCAAAAGGACGTAATGTCGTATTAGAAAAAGCATTCGGGTCTCCGCTGATTACAAATGATGGGGTAACAATTGCCAAAGAAATCGAATTAGAAGATCACTTCGAAAACATGGGTGCAAAACTCGTGGCTGAAGTGGCTTCAAAAACAAACGATATTGCCGGTGACGGTACAACAACAGCGACTGTGTTAACACAAGCGATCGTTCGTGAAGGGTTGAAAAACGTAACTGCTGGCGCAAACCCAGTAGGCATCCGTCGCGGGATTGAACTTGCAACAAAAGCAGCGGTTGAAGAATTACACCGCATTTCTCGTCCAGTAGAATCAAAAGAAGCCATCGCACAAGTTGCGGCTATTTCTTCAGGTTCAGCTGAAGTCGGTGAATTAATCGCTGAGGCTATGGAAAAAGTGGGTAACGACGGTGTTATCACAATCGAAGAATCTAAAGGGATTGAAACTGAATTAGATGTTGTAGAAGGAATGCAATTTGACCGTGGTTACTTATCACAATACATGGTGACAGATAACGACAAGATGATTGCGACTTTAGACAATCCATTTATCTTAATCACAGATAAAAAAGTGTCAAACATCCAAGAAATCATTCCGTTATTAGAACAAATCGTTCAACAAGGACGTGCGTTATTAATCATCGCGGATGACGTGGATGGCGAAGCTTTACCAACATTAGTATTAAACAAATTACGCGGAACATTTAACGTGGTAGCTGTAAAAGCTCCAGGATTCGGTGACCGTCGTAAAGCGATGTTAGAAGATATCGCTGTGTTAACTGGTGCTCAAGTTATTACAGAAGACCTTGGCTTAGAATTAAAAGACGCAACATTAGCTCAATTAGGGACAGCTGGTAAAGTTGTGGTTTCTAAAGACAGCACTACAATCGTTGAAGGTGCAGGTTCTAAAGAATTAATCGCGAACCGTGTTGCCTTAATTCGCGCACAAGCACAAGACACAACAAGTGATTTTGACCGTGAAAAATTACATGAACGTCTTGCTAAATTATCAGGTGGGGTTGCCGTAATTAAAGTCGGTGCCGCTACTGAAACTGAATTAAAAGAGAAAAAACTTCGCATTGAAGATGCCTTAAACGCAACTCGCGCAGCGGTTGAAGAAGGTATCGTTTCAGGTGGGGGAACAGCTCTTGTGAACGTTCAAAAAGTCGTTGACGCTCTTGAATTAGAAGGCGACTTAGCGACAGGTGCGAAAATCGTATCTCGTTCATTAGAAGAACCATTACGTCAAATCGCAGAAAATGCAGGCCTTGAAGGTTCAGTCATTGTTGCTCGTTTGAAATCTGAAGAAAAAGGAATTGGATACAATGCCGCTACAGATGAATGGGTAAACATGATTGAAGCAGGTATTGTGGACCCAACAAAAGTAACACGTTCTGCCTTACAAAATGCTGCATCTGTTTCAGCATTGTTATTAACAACAGAAGCTGTTGTAGCTGACAAACCAGCTCCAGTAGCACCACCAATGCCGGGGATGGATCCGGGCATGGGTATGATGTAATAAAAGGACGAGGGGTGAAAGTTTTTCACCCCTCTTTTTCTTTTTGGTTAAAAACACCGCAAGGTGCTTCTCGACAAAAGTGAACTTCGTTCAAAACTACGAACCCTGAAGGATTTGTTTATAGTAGCTGTAATGGGACAACGGTTCGAGCCTGTCGTCTCTCACCTCAAAAGCCTCAAAGGAGCCGTACGGAATGACTTCCTACGGCTCCTAATTCGCATTTTGTGTTATTCCCCATTACTGCTACTATAAAATCCTTCGTGTTCTCCGTTTTGAACACATTTTTTGGTGATACTTATGAAATAAGAGGATGGAATGGAGATAGTAGGAGAAAGTGCGAATCTACGGGGTTCTGCGCTTTGAACTCTTTTTTTGGGGAATACTTATAAAAAAGAGGATGGATAGAGAAAGAAAATAAGACCAACGGATATGTTGGTCTTATTTTTGTGGTTATGATAATAGGTCTTTGCAGTGCGCGTATTCTGGATAAGAAGAGAATTCTGCGCTGAGGAAGTCTTCGATAAAGGCGAAGCGTTCTTTATATAGCGAACGAACGGCGTCGGATTCTGTATGTTCTAAGGCGTAGGCTGTTTGCTGCAGGAAGAGTTGTGGATGGGTGTCTTGCAAGATTTCAAGCAGGCCCTCCAGCGTATCAGGGTTTTCCTGTCCGATTTGTTGCAGCAAGGTATGGATGGAAATCCAGTCTTTCATATCATACGTTATGTCTTCGGTTGTTACCTCTAGCTGTGAGAGGAAATCATCAAAGGAGTTTGCCACTTCGAGCCATTGATCCATTTCAACATCAATCAGACGGATGCTTGGTTCATGGTCAGCGCCGTTTTGATAATCGAAGGCATAGTAAACAGGTCCGTCTTGGAAAAAGACTACGAAGTACTCAGGCAATCCGGTTACTTCTGGAGACCATCTTGCATCCAGAATACTTGGGAAATACGAGCCTTCTGAGTAGCCGCTCAGTCCATTACAGAGGGCGTAGTCGAGGCCAAAACGCGTTGGTTCCACCGTTTTAATCTTAGTGTTTGTGAAGAATCCGGCACCCTTTTCCAAAAGAAAATCCACGTAACTCTGTGGTAGTGGAAAACGAGAGAAATTCTCCTTTGTCTGTGGAATGGGTGAGAATAACTGATGCTGAATCATGGGGCTCCTTTCTACTGCAAAATCCATCTTAGGATGGATGCAGAAATTTTTACGTTTTGCTACTCTATCTTTACCTACTATTTTACACACAAATAGGAAAATATGGTACAATGAGGGTATTAAATCTAAAGGAGAGTGTCAAAAAATGACAGTAGTATGGATTGTATTAGGAGTCTTAGCAGTAATTGTTCTATGGGCAATGTTTGCATACAACGGACTCGTACAACAAAAAAACTGGGTTCAAGAAGCTTGGGCACAAATCGATGTTCAATTACAACGTCGTAACGACTTAGTTCCAAACCTTGTTGAAACAGTGAAAGGTTACGCAAAACACGAACAAGAAACATTAACTCAAGTAATTGCGATGAGAAACCAAATTGCAAACATGGGTAGCGATGTTTCACCACAAGAAAAAATGGAAGCATCTAACCAATTATCAGGTGCTTTAAAAACTATTTTCGCTTTAGCTGAAAGCTATCCTGATTTAAAAGCGAACGACAGCTTCTTAAACTTACAAGAAGAATTGACAAACACAGAGAACAAAATCTCTTACGCTCGTCAATTATACAATTCAAGTGTTGCGAGATATAACATCTCTATTCAATCAATTCCAACAAACATTATTGCTGGTTTTGGTGGATTCACTAAAGAAGAAATGTTAGAAACTCCAGTTGAAGCTCGTAAAGTTCCTGAAGTGAAATTCTAATTGACAGTTCATTAGTAGGGAGGGAGTGCTAGGATGTTATACCAACAAATTGCTTCCAACAAACGCAAAACGCTGGTCGTGATTGCGTTGTACATGGCGCTCTTCATTGCAGTGGGAATCGGAATTGGATATTATGCTTTACGCAGTGTCGTCGCTGGGGTTATTATCGCCCTTGTTGCCGGCGGGTTGTATTCAATGATGATGATTGCAAATGCGACTAATGTAGTGATGCAATTAAACCATGCCAAAGAAATTACAGATAAAAATCAAGCACCAATGATTTGGAATATCGTCACTGATATGGCGATGATCGCAAAAATGCCAATGCCACGTATCTTCATTATCGAGGACGAATCTCCAAACGCATTTGCGACAGGAAGTTCTCCAGAAAATGCTGCTGTGGCGGTTACAACAGGGTTATTAGAACGATTGAATCGTGAAGAACTTGAAGGGGTAATTGCCCACGAGTTTGGACACATTCGTAACTATGACGTTCGCCTTCAAACGATCGCGATTGCGCTTGGTGCCGTAATTGCCATGCTCGTCCAATTCGGAAGTCGCATGATGTTCTGGGGTGGTGGTAGTAGAGACCGAGATGATGATGACAACGGTGGTGGCGCAAATGCCATCTTCATGGTCATCGGTTTAATCGCGATGATTCTTGGACCATTTATGTCGACCATCCTGCAATTGGCCTTGTCACGAAATCGTGAGTATTTAGCAGATGCGTCAGCAGTGGAATTCACACGAAATCCATACGGACTTATCTCTGCGCTTCAAAAGATTTCGGAAGCTCCGCCAATGACGGAAGCCGACAAGAAGAGTGCGGCGTTATATATCTCAAATCCGTTTGGGGAAGAAGGAGATTCGCTCTTTTCAACACACCCATCGACGGCCAATCGTATTAAACGATTAGAAAAAATGTAACCTGAAGACTGAGGCTTTCCTCAGTCTTTTTTGTTTTCTGAGAACTAGATTAGAATGTTGCTAAATTGTTACAAAAGAAAACGGTTCACACGTAAAAATGTAATCTAATATATATGTTTTAGTAGAAAGAAATCCTATATAATGGAACATGATAAACTCTATGGAGGTGAGACTGTGGCTAAACAATTGTATATCCATTACGATAGCGTATCGAACCATGTGTTAACGAAGTCGATTGCGTTTCGTTTGTCTGCCTTACCACAGTCTGAGATTCCGCAAAACCTTCTTCTCTTAAACGGGAAGTCCAGCCTTGCCACGCACGATCCATATACTGGCTTCATGTGGGTGAAGGGGCGTAAAAATGTGTTAGCGTATCTTCAAGGGGTGGAAGAAGGCAAAGAGGCGCCATCGAACTGGGTGGACTTTGATTCGATTGATTTCGTACATCAATTAACGCCGCAAGAAATTGCAGACTTGCTGTATATTTCGCATGCGAAGACACACTTGCATTCGCCGTTCTTCTATAAATTACAAAACAACTTTATTTACTTGTCACTTGAAAATGGCTACTCGAAAGTGTACTACCGTAAAATTGAGCAATTCTTGCCTATCTTATCGGCGCAAGTCCAAATCGAGATGACCGATATCTTGAACGAGACACCGAAGTTCTTATTCTTTGGTGCCGACAAAGTGGCTTCAGCGATTTCTATCGAAGCGCTCAAAGAAATGATGCCATTGTATCGTGAAGGGATCAGCCTTGCTTTTGATAAAGTCACAAAGAAAGAAGACAGCTACGAAGTGCCAATCTTCTTAACAGAAGACCGTTATCATTATGCCGATAAAGAAGTGACACAAAATGTCCGCATCGGACAACTCTCTTATAGCGAAACGTATCAAAACTGGAAGATTTCAGCAAAACTTCCAATGAATGACGCCATCTAAAGCACTTTTCACAGCGAATGTGAGAGGTGCTTTTTTGTGCGTTGGCCGTAACTTGTAACCGTTGGGCCGTTTTGTTATACTGAAAAGTGCAAGGTTATTTTCAAAATAACGTTCGAAGAGCCTAAATGAGGCGGTTCGCAGCACGCGAATAGTTTGGAGGATTCATATGAAAATTGTAGTGATTTACGGCGGAAAGAGTGCAGAGCACGATATTTCAATCTTAACAGCCGGTTCAATTATTAAAGAAATTTATTTCGAGTATTATGATGTGCAACCAGTGTACATTACAAAAGAAGGAACATGGTTAAAAGGAGAAGCATTAAAAGCTCCTGTAGCCTTTGACCAAGCGCTTCGTTTAACAGAAGGAACTGTAGCGCATTTTGCAACGACAGAAGGCGAAACTTCAACAGGGGTTCGTATCCAACCATGCGATATCGCTGGACCAGATACAGTGGTCTTCCCAATCTTACACGGACCAAACGGAGAAGACGGAACGATTCAAGGATTGTTCGAAATCTTAGACTTACCATATGTTGGATGTGGCGTATTAGCCAGCGCAAACGGAATGGACAAGATTGCCAGCAAGCATTTATTCCAACAAGCAGGCATTCCACAAGTGCCATTCGTACCGTTTGTAAAAGCTGATTTTGAAAAATCACCAGAAGCCATCTTCACACGTATCGAAGGAACATTACGCTATCCAGTATTCGTGAAACCAGCGAATATGGGGTCAAGTGTTGGGATTTCTAAAGCGACAAACCGCGAAGAATTAACAGCAGCCATCGAAGAAGCGTTGAAATATGACCGTCGTATTGTCGTAGAACAAGGAATCGACGCACGCGAAGTGGAAGTAGCGGTTCTTGGAAACGACGAAGTGAACACATCTGTGGTTGGGGAAGTCGTGAAACAAGCAGGCTTCTACGATTACAACGAAAAATACATTAACAACACAACAACACTTCAAATCCCAGCAGCGATTCCAGAAGAAGTCTCTGCAAAAATTCGTGAGTATGCTGAAACTGCATTCCGTGCGATTGACGGTAGTGGCTTAACACGTTGTGATTTCTTCTTAACAGAAGCCAACGAAGTGTTTATCAACGAAGTGAATACAATGCCAGGGTTCACACAATTTAGTATGTATCCAAAACTTTGGGAAGCAATGGGCATTTCCTATAAAGATTTAGTCGAAGAACTCATTCAATTAGCGTTGAAACGCTATAACGATCGTCACGCGAGATAAGGGGTAGAAAGATGAGTATTGGAACAGTTGCTGAAATTACAAAAGCCGTCGAAGCGATTGATTATCAGTCAGCACATCGATTTGAAGTCATCGAATCTGTGGCCTTCGATACACGAAAATTAGGTCCAAACAGCCTTTTCGTGCCACTTCAAGGGCAAACAGACGGACATGACTATATTGAACAAGCCATTCAAGCCGGCGCAACAGCTGTGTTGTGGGGAAGAAAAGACCTTACACCACCAGACGGTATCTGCGCCATTTGGGTGGACGACCCACTTCAAGCGTTTCAAAAATTAGCGAAATGGTACTTAGAAAAAGTATCTCCACGCATCGTTGGAATCACAGGTAGTTCTGGGAAAACAACAACAAAGGATATGACAGCAGCCGCTCTAGGTGCACGCTACCGTGTCTATAAAACACAAGGGAACTTCAATAACGATATCGGCTTACCACAAACCATTTTGGATATGCCGGAATCTACGGAAGCACTTGTCTTAGAAATGGGAATGAGTGATTTCCACGAAATCGAATTCTTATCTAAATTAGCTCGCCCAGAAGTTGTTGCGATTACGCTCATCGGTGAATCGCATATGGAACAACTGGGAAGCAAGGAAGGCATTGCCAAAGCTAAACTTGAAATCCTTTCTGGACTAAAAGAAAATGGAACTTTTATTTATCCAGCTCATGAAGATTTAATTACAGCAGGCATTGCACAAGCTGAAAAACCAGCAAACTTCAACATCGTTACAGTCGGCGAAGGAAGCAAGGAACTTTCAGCGAAGAACATCGAACTTTATTCAGACCACACAGCGTTTGAATTAGTGACACCAACTGAAACTGTGGCGGTCACTTTACCAGTTCTTGGAGCGTACAACGTTTCAAACGCGCTTTTAGCCATTGAAATTGCACGCACATTGGACGTTCCACTCTCAGATATCGTGTCTGCCTTAGCGAACTTCGAATTGACGAAGAACCGTACGCAATGGGTGAAAGGCCAAAACGGAGTAGCCATCTTAAACGATGCTTACAATGCTAGCCCAATCGCGATGAAGTCGGTCATTAAATCATTCGTTTCTGTTGAAGCAACAGGCCGTCGCGTTCTCGTTCTTGGGGACATCCGAGAGCTCGGTGAACATTCGAAAGAATTGCACGCCAGCATCTCAGAAGTCATTTCTCCAAGCGAAGTCGCACTTGTGTACTTGTACGGCGAAGAAATGGAAGCACTCTATGATGCGTTGAAAGGCCAGTTCGAAGCAGCAACGCTTCACCATTACATGGATAAAGAAGCCTTGATTGCTGACTTGAAGGCTGAACTCAAAGAAGGCGACCAAGTTCTTATTAAATCAAGCAACGGCACAGGCTTACTAGCAGTTGTCGATGCCCTAAAAGCAGAATAATAAATGTAAAGTAAAGCGAGAGACGCACCACCGTCCCTCGCTTTTTTCGTCCCCTCCCTGAGAACTAGCTATTATAAAGTGTCCCATTTCTCAACCGCACCACGAGAAGCAAACTCACCCGCCTCCTCCCGCTTTTTTACTTTGGAATGCGCTCTGACTACGGGCGGAAAATCTAGCGGATTCAATAGTAGCAGTAATGGGGGATAGCATTAAATGCGAATTAGCTGGAGTTAGAAATTTATTTCTTACTTCAGCTTTGAGGCTTTAAAGGTGAGAGACGAAAGGCTCGAACCGGTGCCCCATTACAGCTATTATTGATAAATCCGCAAGGATTTGAAGCCCGTAAAGTCTTATCCCTTAAGCATTTTCAAAGAACAAAAAGCAGGAGTCGGCGGTCTGTATTCTTTGCATTCTCGCTGGATGCGTGCTATACTATTCGCTGAGTTGAGAAATGTACACACATTTATAATAGATAGTTTGAAATTTAAACGATTGTAGAAGTCTGGTGCTCTTACGAAAAGCTCCAGACTTTTGTTATGAAGGGAAATCCCTCGTGTGCTTCTCACCGAAGTATCCAAGGAGGAAAATATGAAATTTAATGAATTAGGATTGGATTCTGCCTTACTAGAATCTATCGAAAAAATGGGGTTTGAAGAAGCAACTCCAATTCAAGCACAAACCATTCCAAAAGCGCTAGCAGGTTTAGATGTAATTGGACAAGCGCAAACAGGGACTGGTAAAACAGCTTCATTTGGTTTGCCAATGCTTCAAAAAATTGACCCAAGTAAAAAAGGCGTACAAGGACTTGTTATCGCACCAACTCGTGAACTTGCGATTCAAACACAAGAAGAATTGTTCCGTCTCGGACGCGACAAAAAAGTTCGTGTACAAGCGGTTTACGGTGGAGCGGATATCAACCGTCAAATCCGCCAATTAAAAGAAAATCCACAAATCGTTGTGGGAACTCCAGGTCGTTTATTAGACCACATTTCACGCCGTACATTGAAGCTTGCGACAGTGGAGACACTTGTCTTAGACGAAGCGGATGAAATGTTAAACATGGGATTCTTGGAAGATATCGAATCGATTATCAAACAAGTTCCAGAAAACCGCCAAACGCTTTTATTCTCTGCGACAATGCCAGACGATATTAAACGTATCGGTGTTCAATTTATGAAAGATCCAGAACATGTTCGTATCAAATCAAATGAGATGACTGCGACATTAATCGATCAATATTTCGTAAAATGTAAAGACTACGAGAAATTCGACATTATGACACGTTTATTAGACGTTCAAACGCCTGAATTAACGATTGTATTTGGACGTACAAAACGTCGTGTAGACGAATTAGCACGCGGACTTGAAATGCGTGGCTACCGTGCAGAAGGAATCCACGGTGACTTAAGCCAACAAAAACGTATGAGCGTTCTTCGTGACTTCAAGAACAACCATTTAGACATCTTAGTCGCTACAGACGTGGCAGCTCGTGGACTAGATATCTCAGGCGTAACGCACGTATACAACTACGATATCCCACAAGACCCAGAAAGCTACGTACACCGTATCGGACGTACAGGCCGTGCTGGTCAAGAAGGAATGTCAGTTACATTCGTGACACCAAACGAAATGGATTACTTACGTGTGATTGAAGAATTAACACGCAAACGTATGACAAGCCTTCGTCCACCAACGCAAACAGAAGCCTTGGAAGGACAAACAAAAACAGCCATCGAGTCTATCGACGAAATGATGAAAACTGTGGAACCAAGACGTTTCAAAGAAGCGGTATCTTACTTATTAGACGAGTACGAACCAGAAGAATTGGCAGCTCTATTACTCAAGAGCATGATTAAAGACCCAACTGAAATTCCAGTTAAAATCACGCCAGAACGTCCATTGCCTAGCCGCAAACGTGGCAACAGCCGTGGAAACTACAACCGTAGCGACCGTAAAGACAACCGCGGACGTAACGGAAAAGGAAGCTTCAAGCGCAAAGAAGACCGTCGTGGCCGTGGCTTAGAAGACGAATATACACGCGGATATAAAGGGAAAGATTCTCGCCGCCGTAACAACAAAAAGAAAGCTGACAAAGGATTTACAATCCGTCAGAAATAATGACTGAAGCAGACTAGTGAAACGCTAGTCTGCTTTTTCTTTAGAATTTCATATTGACAGTGTCTGCTATAAAACGGTAATATAAGGAAAAATCATGTGAGGTAGAAGTAAATGGGTGCTCGAATGAAAAAACCGCTTTGGGTTCTATTCTTTTTTGTAGCGAATATTGTCATATTAGGTGGAATTAAATTTATGTTCCGCAAGAATGTGTTGAATCTAGATCGGCAAGCGAATATGTGGAAGTTCATAGTTACGATTGTTTGCGTTGGTATTTTGTTCATTTTTATGTACCATGTACACACAAAATTGTTTAAGCCAAAAGTAAAAAGAAAAATTCAACTGAAGGATTTAATTTTTGTTTTTTTAACGTATATTGCTGTTAGATTTTCAGATTATTTGATTTATAGTTTGTGGAGTTCAATGGCGTATGGGACAAATCGAACAAAACTAGTTGATTTTTTCTTTAAGGCAACTCGAACAATAACGGCAGACAAATTTGTTTTTGCTTTAGACGCACTAACGCTCGTTTGTATTGCACCTTTGATTGAAGAATTTCTTTTTAGAGGTTTTCTGAATAATTTGCTCCGAGAAAAAGTGAATGCTTTTGTTAGAATGTCTATCGTTTCAATTTTATTTACAGTTGTTCATATGCCGTATATTCATAATTGGATACAGTTTTTAGCTTATCTTATTGGCTCTATTGTTCTTTTTCTTATATATGAACGAAGAAGAAGTTTGTTTGACGCAATCCTATTACATAGCCTTTCTAATGGACTTCTTGTAATCTTGTTCATCGAAATACCGAGACGCTTCTTTTAGAAAATTAGTCAGTGACTTCTGTAAGGGAGTCACTTTTTTTGTGGAAATTTTTTTGATTTTAGGTTCATTTTAGTTTTAAGGAGTATTCTCTTATTAAGGAAGACACCAAAAGAAAGAAGCGATTTTCTTTAAATAGAACAGTGTTTTGATACAATAAGGAAAAGAGGGATACAATCATGACTGTTTTAGAAAAAATCAGACCAAAAGAACCATTAAAAACTTTAAAGTGGGTTGACATTCTCATCGTGACGATTATCATGTTCGGGGAATTTATCATCCGATCCACGCAACAATTTCTACAGAGTTTACAACCAGTAACAGAAGCGGTCCAACCGTATACGGAGACGACAACGTCCTATAGCGATGGGGCAGCGTATTCGAGTAACTTTACCTTACAGGTGATTTTACTAGCGATTGCACTCTTGTACTTAGTCATCCGTCATTACGACTTCAAGCAGTTGAAGATTCGTTTTCACTGGTCCGTACTCATCTGGGTACCGTTATTATTCACGATTGTCGGACTCTTCGGCGACGTCGTAACAACGCTGAGCGGCGAATACAACTACTTCGACCCAGCGCTTGTTCCGTTCATGAACCCACAGGAAATCATCAATAAGTTCTTAGCGTTATCTCCAATGGCCATCGCTTATGGTCTGTTAAATGGATTCTACGAAGAGTTCTTCTTCCTTGGATTAATGACATCCGTGAAGGAAGAACATCAGTGGAAGGCTTTAGCATTCTCAACACTGGTTCGTTTCTCATTCCACACTTACCAAGGCATGCTTTGGGCACTCATTATCGGTGTAGTGTATGGATTGTTCTACTACTTCATGTACAAAAAAGTGGTCAAAAACTTATTGCCATTCTTCCTTATGCACGCATTGGCAGATATGTTTGGTTCAACCTTCATCTACTTGCTAATCGCATGGGCATACTAATAGTTTACAAAGCGCATCCTGGAAAGGGTGCGTTTTTTCTTGTTGAAAGGCTGCAATTACCATATATGGTAATTGCGTGTTGGAGTGGAGTAAAAACAGTGTAAAATCAAGCTTCTTTCTTATGTGTGAAGGGGAGGGTTATGGTATGATAGCGCTAGTGATATCAGTAAAAGCGAGGAGACTTTCAGATGTATTATGTAAAAAATCAACGTAATGGACAAGAAATCTACGATGCAACGACGAACTTAGCCATCGAATATTTCTTATTAAACGAAAAGAAACTCGATGAACCAATTTTGTTATTTTATGTTAACGAAAATGCGATTATCATCGGTAAAAACCAAAATACCATCGAAGAAATCAATCAAGATGGTGTAGACAAGCTTGGCGTACAAGTGGTTCGTCGTTTCTCAGGTGGTGGAGCCGTGTATCACGATATGGGAAATATCTGTTTCTGCTTCATTACAGAAGATGATGGCGATAGCTTCCGTGATTTCGGAAAATTCACAGAACCCGTGATTGAAGCCCTTCATAAAATGGGAGCAACGGGAGCAGAGTTACAAGGACGTAACGACCTTCTCATCGACGGTAAGAAATTCTCTGGAAATGCGATGTATTCAAACAATGGCCGTTTAACAGCGCACGGAACATTAATGCTGAATCTAGATGTGAGCATTTTGCCTCAAATTTTACGTCCAAAACAAGAGAAAATCGCGTCAAAAGGAATCAAGTCAGTTCGTTCACGCGTGACAAATATTAAACCGTACTTAGCGCCTGAATACCAAGACTTAGACATCTTACAATTCCGCGAAGTGCTTTTGAAAAACATCTTCAATGTGGAAGATACATCTACGATTAAAGAGTATGTTCTAACGGATGAAGACTGGGTGCGTGTAGAAGAATTACGCAGCAAGTACTTCAACAACCCAGATTGGAACTACGGAAAGAATCCAAAATTCGAATTCAAACAATCAAAACGTACTCCAGCCGGACAAATCGAGTTCAGCTTGAACGTTGAAAAGAATGCCATCAAAGACATTAAGATTAACGGAGACTTCTTCGGTCTTGGTGAAATCAGCGATGTAGAAAAAGCACTTGTGGGTGTAGGATACAACCGCGAAGACTTAACGAAAGCCTTCGAAGCCATCGACATCCGCCGTTACTTCGGTAATGTGACAGTGGACATCCTAGTGAACCTATTACTAGGGGTAGAAGAATAAAATAGAATACTCGGCTATAGAGGTCGAAGAAGTGGAACCTAGCAGTCATGCTGGGTTCTTTTTTTGCTTGCGCGTATAGTAAAAACGCTGGGGGAGCAGTATAATATAGATGAGTTCAGGAATCCGTTTTTAGGGAGAGGGGTTGTTGGAAATGAGTCAAAAAGTTAGAGACATTGGAATTGTTGCGTTAGGCATCATCAATGGCGTGAATGCCATCTATCAGCTACTATTTCGTCAAGATATCGTGCTATTTATTGTGAGTGCGATCGTTGTCGGGCTTGCTTTTTATACTTGGGTGAATCGGGATAATCCAGAACAACTCAACAAGATGAATCGCGGATGGGCTGTCTTTTTGCTTGGCATGGTAGCTACTATTGCTTTTATCCTCATCATGAATGATTTCTTCGGGTTTGAGCAATGGGAGTCGTGGCAAAAATCCGTCGTTAAATTCACGTTTATCTTTGGGTTAGTGACGGTAGTGAATCGATATTTAAAAAAATAATAATTTAACGGAGGCGTCATATGGCACTTTTACACGTTTCATTTTTTTCAAAAACACTAATGAGAACCATCCCGCTGTCAGTCTACTTGCCTAGCGATGCGGTGGACTTTAATAATCAGTATCTCTCGGAAGGCCCGTACAAAGCGTTGGTGTTACTTCACGGAGTATTGGGCAGTGATCAGGATTGGGTCAATCAAACGCGCATTCTTCGATACGCAAAAGAGAAGAACCTTGCCCTCATCATGCCTTCTGGGGAAAATCATTTCTACGTAGACCAACCGTGGAACTATACGAACTATGGAGAATTCATCGGGGTAGAACTTCCAGAAATCTCACGTCGAATGTTTCCAATTTCCAGAAAACGGGAAGACTTAGGCATTGCCGGGCTTTCGATGGGTGGATATGGGGCGCTTCGAAACGGCATCAAATATCCAGACACCTTTAGCGTCATTGGGGCTTTCTCTAGCGCGATTAAGAAACAGGCACTTCCACCAGAGGAGATTCTGGAAGCACCGTTCTTCTTAAGAAAAAGCTTTTTGGAGGCGGCCTTCAAAGATGAGGAGACCTTTGTGGCGGAAGGCAATCAGTTGTATCATGCCGTCCAAACAATGGAGCGTAAGGATGCGCTCTCGGTCTTTATGGCATGTGGCACGGAGGATTGGCTTTTGGAAGACAACCGTAGCTACAGCAGCTTTTTGAAAGAACAAGGAGTGTCACTAACGTATCAAGAGCATGCTGGCGGACACGAATGGGATTTCTGGGACTGGGCGATGAAGCAGTTCTTAGACTGGTGGATTCCAGAAGATGCAGACCAAGGCGTGTCTAGCGGGAATGTGAAATCGTAAGATGAGCGCGATATTGTTGCAAGCGTCGGGTTTGAATGGTAGAATATTTTGTATATTAGAGCGATGAACAAGAGGAGTAAAATGACTTTGCTTACGAGCGAGGGAAGGGTTGGTGCAACTTCCTAGCAAATTCATTTGAAGGTAGCTTGTGAGCTTACTCTACGAAAAGAAGTAATAGAGTACGGAGACGACACTTCGTTACCAACATCGAGGCGTAATGAATGATTACGCGAATATTAGGTGGTACCACGAATTTAATCGTCCTATGGAGAGTGTCTTCATAGGATTTTTTTATTGGACACAAACAAGATACAAGGAGGAAAATCAATGGCTAAAGAAATGTCATCTAAGTTTCAACCACAAGAAGTTGAAGCTGGTAAATATCAATGGTGGGTTGATTCAGGCGTCTTCCATCCAAACGAAGATCCAAACGCTGAACCTTATTCAATCGTTATCCCGCCACCAAACGTAACAGGGAAATTACACTTAGGACATGCTTGGGACGTAACGTTACAAGACATGATTATCCGTCAAAAACGTATGCAAGGGTTCGACACTTTATGGTTACCAGGGATGGACCATGCGGGGATTGCAACTCAAGCAAAAGTAGAAGAAAAATTACGCGGAGAAGGTTTATCTCGTTATGACCTTGGCCGTGAGAAGTTCCTTGAACAAACATGGGAATGGAAGGAAGAATATGCCAGCCATATCCGTGAACAATGGGCAAAAATGGGGATTTCTGTCGACTACCGCAGAGAACGTTTCACATTAGATAAAGGGTTATCTGACGCCGTGAAGAAAGTCTTCGTAACTTTATACGAAAAAGGCTTAATTTACCGTGGTGAATACATCATCAACTGGGACCCTAAAGCGAAAACGTCATTATCGGATATCGAAGTAATCCATAAAGACGTAGAAGGTGCGTTCTATCATATGAACTACCCTCTAGCAGACGGAAGTGGATTCCTAGAAATAGCAACAACTCGTCCAGAAACACTTCTTGGAGATACAGCGGTTGCGGTTCACCCAGACGATGAACGTTACCAAGCGCTTATCGGGAAAACAGTTATCTTGCCGTTAGTAAACCGTGAGATTCCAATCATCGCTGACGAATACGTTGAGCAAGATTTCGGAACAGGGGTTGTAAAAATCACTCCAGCTCATGACCCGAACGACTTTGAAGTAGGAAACCGTCACAACTTACCTCGTATTAACGTGATGAACGATGATGCGACAATGAATGAGTTAGCCGGTAAATACGAAGGCATGGACCGCTTTGCTGCGCGTAAAGCTATCGTGAAAGATTTAGAAGAAGCTGGTCTTCTTGTGAAAATCGAAAAACATTTACACAGCGTTGGTCACTCAGAACGTACAGATGTAGTGGTTGAACCACGTCTTTCAAAACAATGGTTCGTTAAAATGGGACCTTTGGCAGAGCAAGCCATCAATGCGCAACGCGAAGAAGGCGACAACACTGTAAACTTCTATCCACCACGTTTCAATGATGCGTACTTACGTTGGATGGAAAACATTCACGACTGGGTAATTTCACGTCAATTATGGTGGGGACACCAAATTCCAGCTTGGTATCATAAAGAAACAGGCGAAGTATACGTTGGCATGGAAGCGCCAAGCGATATCGAAAACTGGACACAAGATCCAGACGTATTGGATACTTGGTTCTCATCTGCGTTATGGCCATTTTCAACTATGGGTTGGCCAGACGAAAATGCAGCGGACTACAAACGTTATTATCCAACAAACACACTCGTAACAGGATACGACATCCTTACTTTCTGGGTAAGCCGTATGATGTTCCAAGGGTTAGAATTTACAGGCAAACGTCCATTCAAGAACGTTTTAATCCATGGATTGATTCGTGACAGTCAAGGACGTAAGATGAGTAAGTCTCTTGGGAACGGGGTTGACCCAATGGAAGTCATCGAGCAATATGGTGCCGATGCGCTTCGTTGGTTCTTAGCAAATGGTTCTGCTCCAGGGCAAGACGTTCGTTACTCAACAGACAAGATGGATGCTGCATGGAACTTCATTAACAAGATTTGGAACGCAAGCCGTTACGCATTAATGAACGTGGGCGACTTAACAGTAGACCAAGTGGATATTACTGGTGAGAAGACTCTTGCGGACAAATGGATTTTAACACGCTTAAATCAAACGATTGGCAAAGTGACAGAACTCTTCGAGAAATTCGAATTCGGTGAAGCAGGACGTCTCCTATATCGCTTCATCTGGGATGATTTCTGTGACTGGTATATCGAAATGTCGAAAGAAACATTAGCAGGGGACGACGAAGCTGCGAAATTAACAACACGTAGCATTCTTGTATATGTATTAGACAACACATTACGTCTATTACACCCAATCATGCCTTTCGTTACAGAAGAAATCTGGCAATCTGTTCCTCACGTTGGGGAATCATTAGTGGTCGCAACTTACCCAACGGTTCACCCAGAACAAATGGACGAACAAGCAGCCGAAGAAATGGAATTCTTAATGGACTTCATCCGTTCAGTACGTACCGTTCGTAACGAAATGAACACACCATTATCAAAACCAATTAACATTATTGCGAAAGTGAGCGACGCAGCGCACTACGCAATCTTGAAAGAAAACGAATCTTACATTGCACGCTTCTCAAATCCAGAAGAATTCGTGTATGGTGAAGACGTTGAAGCGCCATCTGATGCGGTAACTTCTGTTATCACAGGTGCTGAAATTTACTTGCCATTAGCAGGTTTAATCAACATCGAAGACGAAATCGCTCGTCTTGAAAAAGAAGCAGAGAAATTGCAACAAGAAGTGGATCGTGTCGAGAAGAAATTATCGAACGAGAAATTTGTGGCAAAAGCTCCTGCAGCGGTTGTTGAAGCTGAACGTGCAAAAGGTGCGGACTATCAAGCACAACGTGAAGCCGTGTTAGAACGTATCGCAACATTAAAGAAAATCTAATCCGTTGTAACGGTGGGGAGAGCGTATGAAGTGTCATGCGCTCTCTTTTGTATGTTACGGTGGGCAATTTTCTGTTATGATAAATGAGGAAAGCAGGAGGTGAGTGAATGATTCAAGAGTGGTTAAAAAAGAGCGAGAGTATTCCGCGCAAACATGGATTGTACCGCATGGAGGTTATCCTAGAAGCGCTTGGAAATCCAGAACGTGAATTGAAGAGTATTCATATTGCGGGAACGAATGGAAAAGGGTCCACTGCAGCGATGGTGACGGCCTTTGCAAAAGCGCATGGATTGCGAGTAGGGACATTCACTTCACCGCATATGGACAGTATCAGGGAACGCATTCAGCTAGACGGAGTGCCCCTAGGGGAGGAGCCGTTCTGGCAAGCGGCATCGGTCGTAAGAGAGGTGGAGAACCGCTTATTCGAAGAGTGGGGAGCCTTTAACTATTTTGAGATTTTAACGGCAATGATGTTTGTCGTCTTTCAACAGGAATCCGTCGACCTTGCGATTATTGAAGTCGGGATTGGAGGTCTTCTCGATAATACGAACGTCGGTCATCCACTCGTCAGTGTCATTACGACGATTGGGTTGGACCATCAAGACTTACTCGGAAGTACGTTGGAAGAAATTACTGCGCAAAAAGCAGGGATTATTAAATCTGGACAACAAGTGGTTGTCGGGCCAGTCACGCGTGAATGTATGGATGTGATACGTGAGATTGCTAGTGAGAAAGGCGCAACGGTGCGGGCATTTGACGAAGACTTCTTTCTAATTGAAGAGTCGTATCAAGACTCCTCACTCACGATTTCGCTGGAGCAGCTAGCTCTCCAAGGAGCCTTCCAGAAGGAGAATGCGACCGTTGCGATTCGAGCATTTCGTGCGTGGATGGAAGCTACTGGAAGAAGTGCACATGCCGAATTCATCGAGGCAGCTCTTCCTGTCGTATCATGGCCAGGACGCATGGAAGTGTTGCAAGAAACACCGCTTGTGATGATCGACGGTGCACATAATTTACCGGCCATCGAGCGACTCGTTCAAAACATGACGGCTCGTGTTGGCAAGAAACAGACGCTGTTATTTAGCGCGCTCACTCGAAAAGATAGTCAACAGATGCTTCTAAGATTGCAGGAAGCTCTTCCTGATGTGAACATCATCTTGACGAGTTTCCATCCTTCTAGAGGACTGTCGATTGCTAGAAGTGATGTCGAAGCGTACTTGGATTCTCGCAAGATTTCCTATGAAGAAAGCTTTGAAGACGTCATCGACCGTTTTGCCAGCTCAACAGACGACAAGAGCGAATTATGGGTGACGGGGTCATTGTATTTTATCGCCGAAGTTCGACATTGGTGGAAGAATCGTAAGCCCAAAGAAGAATAGACATCGTAACTCTTTGTAGAGAAAACAAAGAGGAAGTGTCACAATGATTGAATCAAAATTATTAGAAGTGCCTTTAAGCGCCATGCCACGAGAACGCCTCGAACGGTATGGCGCTAAAGTGCTTGAAACGCATGAACTACTCGCGATATTACTGCGAACGGGGTCCAAGGATTTAAACGTCCTGCAGCTGGCGGTCGTTGTCTTAAACACCTTCGAGGACTTGCATTCGCTGAAGATGGCGAGCCTGGACGAACTCATGCATATTAATGGCATCGGTCGCACCAAGGCAATTGAACTCAAGGCTGCCATGGAACTTGGGGTGCGCTTAAGCAATGCTGCGCAAATGAAACTCGGGAAGATTACGTCCTCCAAGATGGCCGGCCAGTGGATTGTGCAGGAGTTGAAGGATGCCTATCAGGAACATCTTGTCGCCTTGTATTTGAACACGAAAAACGAGATTATCAAGAAGAAAATGATCTTCATCGGTGGGTTGAACAGTGCAGTGGCGCATCCCAGAGAAATTTTCCGGGAGGCAGTGCGGTTTTCGGCGGCGCGCGTCATCATTGGCCATAATCACCCAAGCGGAAACCCCGAACCCTCACAAGCGGATATCGATTTTACACGTCGCTTGATGGAATGTGGTGAACTCATGGGGATTGAGCTTCTAGATCATTTTGTAGTCGGGGGAGAGGAGTATATTTCTTTAAAAGAATTCGGGGCTTTTTAAAAACGACTCAAAAGAATGTGAAAAGTTGAATTTTAAAAAAAGATGAAAACAGATTGTTTTCAATTTTCACGAAAAATAATATTGAAAATTAACGAAACGATTCGGAAAAAACGCACAAAACGGCATTTGTTCCACTTAATTCTCAGTGAAATCGGAAATACTCTTGTAAATTTGTCTGTGAGATGTTATACTTATGATGTGTTTTTGTTAGGTATAGAAATTGTGTAAGGTATTACTCCTTTCGAACCATTAGCAAGAATATGAATAACAAGTGCTATGGCACAAGGAGGAAATGTTCATGGAACAAGGTACAGTAAAATGGTTTAACTCAGAAAAAGGTTTTGGGTTTATCGAACGTGAAGGTGGAAACGACGTATTCGTACACTTCTCAGCAATCCAATCAGAAGGATTCAAAACATTAGAAGAAGGACAAGCAGTTCAATTCGATGTTGAAGAAGGCGCTCGTGGACCACAAGCAGCTAACGTAGTTAAACTATAATTTAACTTAAACTTTGATGCCACCGGTTTTCCGGTGGTTTTTTTGTGCGCAAAAATAGAAAAGTCGAAGCCTAAAATGAACAAATTTGGCCATGTGTACTGACCCCAAAAAGTTAGACAATTAATTTAAGCAAAGGATTTAGTTCTGTATTGCACAGGACTAAGTCCTTTTAGTTTTACTTTGATTCGTTTGTTGTTGTAATAATCAATATAGTCGACGATTGCCCCCTCAAGTTCCTTTATAGACTTAAATGTCTGTTCATAGCCATAAAACATCTCTGATTTAAGAATGCCAAAGAACGATTCCATCATGCCATTGTCAGTACTATTCCCCTTGCGGGACATAGATGGCTGAATGCCTTTATCTTCTAAAAAATCATGATAAAACTCATGCTGGTATTGCCATCCCTGATCACTGTGGAGAATAGTATTCTCGTATTGTTCTTCTCTAAAAGCTTGTTTTAACATATCTTTTAATTGGTCTAAATTTGGTGAAGACGAAAGGGAATAAGCTATAATTTCGCTGTTATAACCATCTAAAATTGGTGATAAATATAGTTTTTGGTTACTTGTTGGGATAGAAAATTCCGTAATGTCTGTATAGCACTTTTCCATCGGTTTTGAAGCTTCAAATTGGCGTTGAATAATGTTTCCAACTCTCTTTCCAACGGTTCCATGATAAGAAGAGTACTTACGTTTTCTGCGAATACGAGCCTTTAAACCTAACACTTTCATCAGGCGTTGTACCTTTTTATGGTTTACGATGAAACCACGGTTTCTAAGTTCAAGAGTAATACGACGATAGCCATAATTTCCTTTATGCTCGTTATAAATAGTTTCTATTTCGTTTTTTACAGCCTGATTCTTATCTTCTAGGTTTAGCTGCTTTAAGTGATAGTAGTAAGTTGAACGGGCAAGTTTAATAATCTTTAGAAGAATATCTAAAGGAAACTCTGGCACTAACTCTCTGACAATCTGTGTCTTTCTTCTTTCTCTTTTTCCTCCTTCAAGCGGAGTTCTCTCAACTTTTTTAGAATGGCATTCTCCGCTCTTAAATACTCATTTTCAGCCTGAAGGCGTTCTAGTTCTGTCATCTCTTCTGATTTTTTCTTTGGCTTACGGCCCATCTTAAGTAGTCTCCCTCTTGTTTTCTCAACAATAGTATACTTATTTTTCTTGTATTGTGCGAGCCAGTTATAAAGCATCGCACACCCTGGAAGACCGTATTCAAGAGAAACTTTTTCTATACTCAAACCTTCATGTAAGACTTTATCAATCATTTCTTGTTTTATTTCTGGAGGATAATAAATTTTCTTCCCTCTTTTTACTATCTCTAAACCATAACGATCAATCAATTTAATCATATAGACAAGATTTCTCGCATTTATACCGAACGTATCTGCAAGTCGTGCGTAGCTAACTCCTTGTTTTCTGAGTTCATAAATTTGAACTTTATCCTCATAAGTTAATTTCATAAAAAAGCACCCCAAAAGTTAGATTTTCTGTCTAACTTTTTGGGTGCACTTCACATGTCCATATATGGCCTTTTTGTCCTCCCCCTCCCAAGAATTTCTTTTTATTCTTGCATTTTTTAGTAAATTCTTTCCAATATTTTGGTGGTTTTTTTGTCAAAAACTAGCCCAGCTGGAATGGGAGAAACATAGCGTATCGCCTGTTAAAAAACGAAGAGCTTTCGGATTCTATAGGAACAATAATAGCGACCATAATCGATGTGAATTACTGACTCTGGAAATTTATTTCCTAGAGTCAGTTTGAAGCTCGATAGGAAACGAGACCGTGGCTCGTTCCGGTATAGCTATTGTTGTTCCTATGAAGATATCCGAAGCTGCTCGTAGTTTTTCAAAACAGCACAAAACACACTCCAGTTTCTCCCATTCCAGCCAAAGGCTCACCAGTTATTTACACAAAAAAATATCACCAAAATATTACAGAAACCGTTTTTATGTTACGAAATAAAAAAGTTTCCTAAAAATCTATAAAATACAAGAATAAAAAGCTAAATTCTGCTATACTAGAATAGAATTCTTACAGCCAAGTTTGTAGAAGAATTATCTAAGGAGGAAACAGTGTGGTTGCATTAAATTTTAAAGCACAAAATATCGGAATTGACTTAGGCACAGCTAACACGATTGTTTATCTAGAAGATGAGGGAATCGTCACACGTGAACCTTCCGTTGTTGCAAAAAATATCGTTACAGAAGAAATTATCGCAGTAGGAAAATCTGCATTTGAAATGATTGGTAGAACACCAGAAAATATCGTGGCATTACGCCCAATGAAAGATGGCGTAATCGCTGACTATAATACTACGACAGCAATGTTGAAATACTTCATTCAGTCGATTGTGGGCCGCTCATTCTTTAAACCAGTGGTCATTATTTGTGTGCCAAGTGGCATTACAGACGTTGAAAAGAGAGCCGTTTTAGATGCGACAAAATATGCAGGAGCTAAAGAAGCGTATGTGGTTGAAGAACCATTCGCGGCGGCTGTTGGGGCAGGACTTCCTGTTACAGACCCAACTGGAAGCATGATTGTCGATATCGGTGGCGGTACGACAGACGTGGCGACGATTTCCCTTGGAGGAATCGTGAATAGCCGTTCGATTCGTGTCGGAGGAGACGAGTTAAACGAGTCTATCGTGCAGCACGTTCGTAAGACGTACAATTTACTCATTGGGGAACGTACGGCTGAAGAATTGAAAATTACGCTTGGTTCAGCTTCCATTGAAAAAGCACAGGGAAGCATGCAAGTGCGTGGTCGTGACATGGTTACAGGATTACCACGTGTTGTTGAAGTGCCTGCAAAAGAAATTGCAGTTGCGATGAGTGAAATCATTCATCAAATTTTAGACGCAGTAAAAGATGTATTGGAACAAACACCACCAGAAATTTCTGCGGACGTTATTGATCATGGAATCGTGTTAACAGGTGGAGGCGCAATGCTTCGTCACCTTGCTGAGATGATTTCGAAGGAAACGCAAGTACCAGCCTTTGTGGCCAATGATCCACTCGATTGTGTGGCGCTAGGAACAGGTGCGATTTTAGCAAATCCATCATTAATGAAAAAATAGAGTCCGTTGAAAAATAAATAAAGAGGAGTGATGATGTGAATCCAATTTTTTCAAATAAGAAACTAATTGGTTGGGTAATCGGAATTATCACGGCATTAGCATTGATTATGTATTCCGTTACTTACGGCAGCAATATCGTGACTCAAGGTGTTAATGATGTAACCAATATTCTAGGAAGATTAGTCTCTTATCCAGCAAATAGTATTAATGATTTTATCGATAGCGTGAGTGATCTATCAAATACGTATCAAGAAAATCAATCCTTAAAACAAAAAATCGATACCATTCATGAATTAGAAGTTCAATTGAGTGAGTTAAAACGTGATAACCAAAAAATGAAGGAAACGCTCAAGTTGCAAGATACGCTGAACGATTATACGTTAGTGAATGCGACGGTGATTGCGCGTAATCCAGATACATGGCGTGATGTCATTACAATTAACAAAGGGTCAAATGACGGCATCCAACCACAAATGTCTGTTATGAGTGATAACGGGCTTGTAGGGAAAGTCATGGACGTGAATCCAACGAGTGCACGTGTAGCGTTATTATCGAATGCCGATAATACATTAGTGCGTGTGGCAGCGATGATTCAAAACGAAAAAGAACCAATTTACGGAACCATCACTGGCTATGATGATAAAACGAATATGTTAGTGATGAGCCAAATTCAAGCAACGCAAGATATCAAAGTCGGGGATAAAGTCGTGACAAGTGGTCTCGGTGGTATTTCTCCAAACTCACTGTATATCGGTACGGTTGAAGAAGTGGCGATGGACCGTTTTGGCTTGTATAAAGAAGTGAAAATCCGTCCAGCAGCGGATACGAATGACGTTCGTTATGTGACGGTTGTTATTCGTACAAGCGAAAGCGAGGGGCAATAATGCGCATCTCAAAAAGAGTTTACTGGGTGTTATTTGTTTTTATTCTTGCTTTCTTAGCCGATGGAGTATTAACGAATCATTTTTCAAAATTATTCCTCTTCTCAGGCTATAGCTTAACGCCTCGAATGATTATTATCGCAGTCGTGTTGTTAAACTTCATGATTGACCAAAAGTCGATGTTCTGGTTTACAGTGGTTGCGGGATTTTTAGTGGACAGTTACTACTCAGGCGTCCTTGGTGTCTACATGGCGCTGTTTGCAGTGATTGTACGAATCATAAATTTGGTTCGCCCGAACATCCTTCAAAATCCATTTACATTAGGGCTAGCGCTCGTGTTCTTCTTAAGCTTCACCGAAGTCTCTGTTTACTTCGTGTATGCCTTACGAGGAGTCGCGAGCATGGATTGGAATGAGTTCTTAGTAGTAAGACTTGGGGCAACCTTAATGTTAAACATCGTGATTTACTATATTTTATATCTCCCGCTTCGCAATTTTGCACGCTGGGTGAACTCAACTCCGGTCGTAAGTCCACACGACTTAATGAACCATCGTAGAGCATAATAGGAGAAAGGTTTGGCTGTTTGTGGCCAAGCCTTTTTGATTGCACGTTAATAGTACTGACAAAGGCGATAGATATGGTATAATAAAGAGGATTAGTGTCAAGAGAAAGAGGAATTGAATGAAGAGAGCAACATTTTTAAAAGCAAGTCTAATCTCGAAAGGAATCATTGCGACCTGTGCGATTGTCGGTTTTCTAATGCAGATGACGCTTCACGGGTGGCATGGACTTCGTTACTACACGAATCAATCGAATTTACTCGTTGGATTGTTTATGGTGTACTTGCTATTGAAATACCGCAAAGACGGCCATTGGAGTAAGATGGACCTTCGTTTGAAAGGTGGCGTTACGGTTGCGATTCTTCTAACCGGGCTGGTATATCACTTTATGTTAGCACCGCAAAAGACAGCCGAAGAGTTCTGGACGATTGAGAATTTCCTATCGCACTATATTGTGCCGTTTGGAACGTTAGCGGATTGCATCGTCTTTGATAAAGGACATTGCTACAAGTGGTATGATCCATTTACGTGGACGCTGTTGCCGCTGGTCTATGCGATTGTGTCTGTTGCGATTGCACTGACAACACGTATTCCGATTGGAAATAACAAAGATGGCCCATTCCCATATTTCTTCTTGAATGTGGATAAATATGGATTTGTCGGCGTCTTGCAATATTGCTTAGGATTAGCCGTAGCCTTCTTAATCGGCTCGTATATTCTTTTCGTATTTAAAAATGGATTCAAAACAAAGGAACGTTTATAAGAGAGGAGACTTTCATGGTTCGAGATATTGGAATCGACTTAGGAACAGCGAATATTTTAGTGTTCTTAAAAGATCGTGGAATTATTTTAAATGAACCGTCACTCGTTGCGCTAGATGAGCGTAATGGCGACGTGATTGCAGTCGGTGAACGTGCGTACCAAATGGTGGGCCGTACGCCAAAAGAAATCAATGTGCACCATCCATTAAAAGGTGGGGTGATTGCGGATATCGCAGTTACTGAGCAATTGCTTGAATTATTCATGCAAAAATTAAACTTAAATAGTTGGTTCTCAAAACCAGATATTTTGATTTGTACACCAACAAATATTACGACAGTCGAGCAAAAAGCGATTATCCAAGCGGCGATTAAATGCGGCGGACGTAATATTTACTTAGAGGAAGAACCAAAAGTGGCCGCAGTCGGCGTTGGACTGGATATCTTCTCTCCAATTGGAAACATGGTCATCGATATCGGTGGCGGAACGAGTGATATTGCCGTTCTTTCAATGGGCTCAACGGTCACAAGCCGTTCGATTAAATTAGCTGGCGACAATATGGACTTTGCTATTTCGGAATATATTAAAGACAAATATCAACTCATTATCGGAGACCGTACCGCTGAAGCCATCAAGATGAATCTCGGTAGTGCGATTGAAGTGGAAAACGAGTCGGATATGATTGTTAAAGGTCGCGATATGACGACTGGGTTGCCGAAGACGGTAACGATTTATACAAATGAAATTTATCATTGCTTAAAAGAAATGCTCGATACGATTGGCGAAGAAGCTAGACTCGTACTCGAAGCGACTCCACCAGAGCTCGCAGGCGATATTATCGAACGCGGCGTGATGGTAACAGGGGGCGGAGCGCTCATTCAAGGAATTGACCGTATGCTTTCAGAAAAGCTACAAGTTCCAGTGATGATTGCTGAGAACCCGCTTCAAAGTGTTGCAATTGGGACAGGAATCTTATTAAACCGCATTAAAGCAGATCGTGGTATTTTCTCAGGACTCAGAAGACTCTTCAGTTCTAAGAAAGTCGTAATGAACCCAACTGCGAATATGATTGATGATGAAAGGAAAGAAGAAGCATGAAGCAAGAATTGAAAAATAGTGGTCACTTATTATTGACGGCGCTACTCCGTGTCTTAATCTTCGTGATTATCGCAGTCATCTTATTTGCACTTGGCTTAATGGTTGGTTATGCCGTTCTTGGTGAAGGTCACAACCCATTTGATATTTTCTCAAAAGAAGTATGGGACAAGATTTTCAACTTTATTAACTAACAAGCAGATAGATTGACCTTTGTTGACTATTGAAGTAGACTATAACAAAAGCAGAATATGGAGGAAATGCTATGAATTTAATTCCAACAGTTATCGAGCAGTCTTCACGCGGAGAACGCGCTTATGACATTTACTCACGTTTATTAAAAGACCGTATCATCATGGTGAGCGGACCAGTTCACGACGATATGGCGAATGCGATTATTGCGCAATTACTATTCTTAGATGCACAAGATCCTGAGAAAGATATTTACATGTATATTAACTCTCCAGGGGGAAGCGTAACAGCTGGTTTAGCCATCTACGATACAATGAACTTCATTAAAGCAGACGTTCAAACAATCGCGATGGGTCTAGCAGCGTCAATGGGTTCATTCCTATTAACAGCTGGTGCTAAAGGGAAACGTTTCGCATTACCAAACGCTGAAATCTTAATCCACCAACCTTTAGGCGGAGCACAAGGGCAAGCGACAGAAATCGAAATCGCAGCACGTCAAATCTTGAAAACACGTGAACGTTTAAATAAAATCTTGGCAAAACAAACAGGCCAAAAATTATCACGTATCGAAAAAGATACAGACCGTGATAACTACATGACAGCACAAGAAGCGTTAGAATACGGCTTAATCGATGCCATCATGGAAAGCTCAAAAGAAATGAAATAACAGAAAGTGCAGAAGAACTAATAGTTCTTCTGCTTTTTTTTCACCGTATATCTTCCTTTTTATGCTTGAAAGCGGTACAATAGACACATACGACTTTGTTAGAAGGTAAAAGGGGAAAAGGTTATGACAACAGAAGGAAATCCATTACAAAATGCACGAGTGGCATATGAATATTACGAATTACCAGGGGAGTTAGTGGATATTCAACCTTTAGGAAATGGATTAATTAATAAAACCTATCAAATTACACATACACATGAAGATGAAGAAAAACAATATGTATTACAAGCGATTAATCACACGATTTTTCCAAACGTTCAAGGATTAATGGAAAATATCGAGAAGGTGACTTCTTATCTTCGTGAAAAATACGAAGCAGAAGGGCGCGACGCTTCTCGTGAAACGCTCCGTGTTATCCGCACTAAAGATGGCCATTTAACAGCGAACTTGGATAACGGAACCTACTGGCGTATTTATGATTCCGTTAAAAATAGCTATTCATTAGATAAAGTAGAAAGTCCAGAGCAATTTTACATCACAGCGAAAGCGTTCGGTCGTTTTGCCTATGATTTAAACGATTTCGATGCGAGCCAATTGGTCGAAGTGATTCCGCAATTCCACGATACACGTAATCGTTACAGACAGCTGGAAGAAGCGATTCGAGAAGATCGCGTTGGCCGTGTGAAAGAGGTGCAAGAAGAGATTGCATTTATCCAAAATCGTAAAGCGGACTGCTTCTTATTATATGATTTACTCGATGAAGGCGTATTGCCACTTCGTGTAACGCATAATGATACAAAATTAAACAACATTATGTTCGACAGTGAAACGAAAGAACCACTTTGCATCGTGGACCTTGATACCGTAATGCCAGGGTTAGTGTTATTTGATTTTGGTGATTCGATTCGTTTTGGTGCGAACGATTGTGCCGAAGACGAATCCGATTTAACAAAAGTGAACTTTGATTTCGACTTATACGAAACATACGTGAAAGGCTTTATCGAAGGCACAAACGGCATCTTGACGGAAGCCGAACTTGAATACCTTCCTTGGGGTGCGCGCGTCATTACGCTCGAACAAGGCATTCGTTTCTTGACGGACTACATCAACGGCGACGTTTACTACCAAACAACTCGTCCAGGACAAAACTTGGACCGTGCCCGTACACAATTGAAATTGGTACAAGATATGGAAAACGTGTGGGATAAGATGGTCGAAGCTGTTAAAAACGCTCAAAAATAAAGAATTTCAGACTCTCTGACAGATTTGTCAGGGAGTTTTTTTCGTCTTTACACACTATATATTGTAAATTATAACGATTCTAAAACACAATATATTGTGTTTTGGGGGTTGATTTTTATTTTTTGAGTGCTACAATAAGGACTAGAGTTTAAGGAGGAATCGTGATGAGTGTAGAGACATTAACAGCATTATCGGTCACGAAGAGGGATGGCCGACAAGTCGAATTTCAAAAGGAAAAAATTCAACGTGCGATTGAAAAAGCGGAAATCGGATTGAATGGTGAATTAAGCGACGAGCGGATGGTAGTGCTTGGTCGCATCGTAGAGGATGTCCTCACGGAGATTTCAAGACGCTTTAACGACACGATTGAGATTTATGAAATTCAAAATATCATTGAACATTTACTGATTGAAGATGGAGAGTCAGAGCTTGCACAAGAATATATCTCATACCGTGTTGACCGTGATTTACGCCGTAAGAATCAGTTAGATTTCCAATGGGCGCTCTCACGATTAACGAATAAAGAGGCGAGCGTCGTCAACGAGAACGCGAATAAAGATAGTAAAGTATTTAATACACAGCGCGACTTAACGGCTGGAACGGTCGGGAAGATTATCGGCTTGAAGATGCTTCCGCCGCACGTGGCCAATGCGCATTTGAAGGGCGACATCCATTATCATGACTTGGATTATCATCCATATATGCCGCTTACGAACTGTTGCTTAATTGACTTCGAGCACATGTTAGGGCTCGGCTTTAAAATTGGAAATGCGGAAGTGGAGTCTCCGAAGTCGATTCAAACAGCAACCGCACAAATGGCGCAAATTATCGCCAATGTGGCAAGCAGTCAGTATGGTGGTTGTTCTGCCAACCGTGTCGATGAGTTACTGGCACCTTATGCAGCCAAGAATTACGAAAAGCATTTAGCAGATGCCAAAGAGTGGATTGAAGGAGCAGACCGTCAAGAAGCGTATGCGATGAAGAAGACGGAAAAAGATATTTATGATGCGATGCAATCGTTAGAATACGAAATTAACACGCTTTATACGTCGCAAGGGCAAACGCCATTTACAACACTTGGATTTGGACTCGGAACGGATCACTTCGAACGTTGTATTCAAAAGGCCATTTTGCAAGTGCGTATGGAAGGGATTGGTAAAGAAAAACGAACTGCCATTTTCCCAAAGCTCGTGTTCACATTGAAACGTGGCGTGAATTTAGAAGCCAACGACCCAAACTACGACGTGAAACAATTGGCGTTGGAATGTGCGACAAAACGCATGTATCCAGACGTGTTGAGCTATGACCAAATCGTTCGTTTAACAGGAAGTTTCAAGGTGCCGATGGGATGCCGTTCATTCTTACAAGGATGGAAGGACGAAAACGGCCAAGAAGTAAACGATGGACGAATGAACTTAGGGGTTGTGACTCTTAATATTCCTCGTATTGCGCTTGAAGCAGACGAATCTCTTCAAAAGTTTTGGGAGATTTTTGAGGAAAAACTCGCGATTTGTAAAGATGCACTCGTCTACCGTGTGGAACGTTGCAAGGAAGCCACTCGCGACAATGCACCAGTGTTGTATCATTATGGGGCATTTGGCCAACGATTGAAGGATGGCGAAGAAGTCGACGTCCTGTTTAGAAATAAACGTGCGACGGTTTCACTTGGCTACATCGGCCTCTATGAAGCCGCAACAGCCTTCTTTGGGCCAGCCTGGGAAACGAATCCAGAAGCCAAAGCGTTCACCTTAGAAATCGTGAAGGCGTTGAAGGCTCATACGGATGCATGGGGCGACGAGTACGGCTATCATTTCAGCGTCTATGCGACTCCAAGTGAAAGTTTGACCGACCGTTTCTGCAAGCTCGATATCGAAAAATTTGGTCTCGTGCCCGATATTACCGAGAAGGAATACTACACGAATAGTTTCCATTATGATGTGCGTAAAAATCCAACGCCATTTGAAAAAATTGACTTCGAAAAAGATTATCCAGTGTATTCTTCAGGTGGATTTATCCATTACTGCGAATATCCAGTGCTTCGTCAAAATCCAAAGGCGCTGGAAGCTGTGTGGGATTTTGCCTATGACAAAGTCGGATACCTTGGAACGAACACACCAATCGACCACTGCTATAAGTGTGGTTTTGATGGCGAATTTACTCCAACGGCTAAAGGGTTCGAATGTCCACAGTGTAAGAACCATAATCCTCAAACGTGTGATGTGGTGAAAAGAACTTGTGGTTATCTTGGTAATCCGCAAGCACGTCCTATGGTGCATGGTCGTCACGTGGAAATTTCTTCGCGTGTGAAACATATGCCAAAACTCAAGGAACGCTATGCGCTTGGGGTGACAGAGGATGAATAACCCGAAGCCAAAAGAATGGACCAGCCAGCAGTATTCCCAAGGGAAGATTGCAAGCTATAAACCGTATAATTTTGTTGATGGAGAAGGGGTACGCTGCTCGCTGTATGTGAGTGGCTGCCTTTTTGCCTGTGAAGGGTGTTATAACGTCATCGCGCAAAATTTCAATTACGGCATTCCGTATACGAAGGAACTCGAAGCACAAATCGTTGAAGATGTGGGCGCTTCGTATTGTCAGGGTTTAACACTCTTAGGAGGTGAGCCGTTTTTAAATACGGGTGTCTGCCTTTCTCTAGTAAAGGCTCTCAGACTAGCATACGGGCACACCAAAGACGTGTGGTCGTGGACCGGGTATACATGGGAAGAATTGATGCAAGAAACAGAGGATAAGCTTGAATTGCTTCGCTTGATTGATATTTTAGTCGATGGACGATTTGAACTCTCCAAGAAGGATTTGACCTTGCAGTTTCGCGGATCTAGCAACCAACGCATTATCGATGTGCAGGCGTCTCTTGAATCTGGAGAAGTCATTTTATGGAAAGGTCTCTGGGAATCATAAGAAACGATAAAATTTCTGACAAATGGTCATTATTTTGATAAAATGAAGGAATGAAATACGTTAAAGGAGACGACAATGGCGATTACAGGACTTGGAATGGATGCAGTAGAACTTTCACGCATTGAAAAAATCGTGGCAGAACCGAAGACTTTTTTACAAAAAGTGCTGACTCCAACAGAGCTAGAGAAATATAATAGTCTTCCAACGAAGCGAAAAGTGGAGTTTCTCGCAGGACGTTTTGCGGCCAAGGAAGCCTACGCAAAAGCATTGGGAACGGGAATTGGACAACATGTGTCTTTCCAAGACATCGAAGTCTTAAATGATGCGTCTGGGAAACCAGTCCTTGTATGCAAGCGGTACTCCCACAAAACATGGGTCACCATTACGCATACTAATCATGATGCGTATGCCGTCGTCGTATTAGAATCCAACGAATAAAAGGAATGAACCAATGATGTTAGAAGCCATCCATCGAAATACACGAGTAGTAGTGGATTTATCGATTGTAAAACAAAATATAAAAAAACAACTGGCGAAGTTGAGCCCTTCTCAAGAATTGTATGCTGTTGTAAAAGCCAATGCATACGGACATGGCATGATACCAGTAGCCAAAGCAGCCGTAGAAGCAGGAGCTAAAGGATTCTGTGTGGCGAATGTGGACGAGGGACTAGGATTACGCGAGGCTGGATTGACACAACCGATTTTAATTTTGGGACTAAGCCGCGTTGAAGATGCCGCACTCCTAGCTGAAAACAACATCACTGCGAGTGTCGATTCCGTGGCATGGTTAAAAGAAGCAGCGCAGTATTTAAACGATACACCATTAAAAGTGCATATTGCCGTGGACTCTGGGATGGGACGTATCGGTGTGGTGAACGAGGAGGAATTAGCAACAGTCGAAAACGTGCTACAAGATGGCCCGTTTGAATTCGAAGGCATTTTCACTCATTTTGCGACTGCAGACGAAGCTGACACGACACAGTTAACCAAACAAATCGAGAAGTTTCACCGTCTGGTCGATGAATTAAGCATCAAACCAGCACACGTGCATTACTCGAACTCAGCCTATGCGCTTTGGCATGGGGCAGGAGATAGCGCCATTGTTCGATATGGCATTGGAATTTACGGAATTAATCCTTCCAATGGAGACTTAGCGCTGAAAGACGAAGCAGCCTTAACACCAGCCCTTCGTTGGGAAACAGAAATGGTGAAAGTGAAGAAGCTGGAAGCAGGAGACACAGTGAGCTACGGTGCAACCTATACAGCAGAGGAAGAACAATGGGTAGCGACTCTTCCAGTGGGTTATGCGGATGGATTTATCCGTGCCTACAATAAAGGAGAAGTCTTAGTGGACGGCGTTCGTTGTCCGATCGTTGGACGCATTTGCATGGATCAGTGCATGATTCGCTTGCCGCATGAATTTCCAGTAGGAACAACTGTGACGCTCCTTGGAAAAGATGGAGACGAAGAAATTACCGCGATTGAATTAGCGAAACGCTCAGAGACGATTGCCTATGAAGTGCTTTGCATCATTTCAGACCGCGTGAAACGGGTGTATATCAATGATTGATAAGATTGTAAGAGGCGATGTGTGTCTTGCGGACTTATCGCCAGTTGTGGGAAGTGAGCAAGGGGGGAAACGCCCTGTCCTTATCGTGCAAAATGATGTAGGAAATCACTTTAGTACAACGGTCATTGTAGCGGCGATTACCGCCAAACATACAAAGGCCAATATTCCAACGCATATTGAAATCAAGAAAGACCAATTCGGTTTCGAACGAGACTCTGTCGTCTTACTCGAGCAACTACGAACAATTGATAAAGTCCGTATTCTTGAGAAGATTACGACCGTCGATAGTGACTTTATGAGAATCATTGATGCGGGACTCAAAGTGAGTCTAGGGTTAGAATAAAAATAGTCCTCTAAAGAAAATTTTAGAGGACGTTTTTTGTTTTAAACGGAGAATTTCTCGAGAAAATTCCCTTGATTTACAATGGGGATGGTAGTATACTGATTAAGTACCTTAAGTACAAATGCCTCCTTAGCTCAGTTGGTAGAGCAGTAGACTCTTAATCTATGGGTCACAGGTTCGAGCCCTGTAGGGGGCATTTTTTTATGCACAAAAAGCCTTGAAAACAACTCAAGGCTTTTTTGTTTATCTCAAGATCATTTGTCCCACGAATAACATATACAAAATACGATTTATTTTCTCAAAAATTTTTTTAAAATTATGCTTGACATGGAACGCGTTCCAGAGTTTATACTGGTTTCAAAAAGTAAAAGAGGTCATCTATATGAAAATCAAACGTATTTTTTGCGACATGGACGGTACACTTTTAAATAG
>CAKPVL010000003.1 GCA_934193545.1 uncultured Granulicatella sp.
ATTATGCTACACTTATAGTGACAAAGAAAGGATGATTCCTGTGAAAAAACAACTCTTACCAGCAGTTGCACTAAGCTCCATTCTCCTTGGCTGTTCGAGCAAGAACACTCCCGCTGAAACAACCACGAGTTCTAAGGCGACTACTGTAGAAACAACGAGCACGACGACAAGTACAACAACAACAACGGAAACAACGGTTCAAAGTACAGAGGCTTCTTCTGAAGCGACTTCTGCGACTGAATCCACTAAGCAAGCGCAGGCTGCAAGTGGCAACGCCGACCTTTCCCTTGGATATGACATCATCGTCAATAAAAAACATGCGCTACCGTCGACTTACGCGCCCGGCGAAGATCCAACGGCTGGCCAACAAGTGCGCGCATTAATCCACCGCATGCAAGAACTCGGCTATCCAATTAGTGACTCATACAGCGGATATCGCTCTTATGACTATCAAACCGAAGTCTATAACAACTATGTAGCCCGTGAAGGACAAGCGGCCGCAGATACGTACTCTGCCCGCCCTGGATATAGCGAACATCAAACAGGGCTCGCCTTCGATATCCTCGACTCTCATGGAAACCTACTCGATGGCCCAGAGTATAGCGACGCCATCCACTGGCTTCATACGCACGCCCACGAGTACGGCTTCATCGTTCGATTCCAACCAGGTAAGGAAGCCATCACAGGTTACCAACCCGAAGCATGGCATTTGCGCTACGTTGGTGACAAAGCCACTGCCATTTATCAATCCGGCTTGAGCTTGGAAGAATATTTTGGGGTTCCTGGTGGGTCCTACACGGATTAATCGCAAAAACAACAAAAACTACCTTGTTTCCAAAGTAGCTTCTTTTAATACACTTCACAATTTGTAATCAGCTGAAACAAAAATAAAAAGCAAGGTGAATTCACCTTGCTTTTTATTTTATTATTGAATATACGTCAAACTCTTACCGATAATGAACGTTGTGGTCACATTATGTAACACCGCTAATAGACTAGGAGAAACAACATCAATCAAACCTAATCCCATTAAGAAGGAATTAATACCTACTGTATGTTTTAAATTGGCATCTAATTGGTGATTCAGTTGTTCGGTTATATTTTCCAAAACCTCTAATCCCGTTAATTGTTCATTTAAGAATAAGATATCGCTGGCTTGACGAGCAATATCTGAAGCACCTGCCATAACAATACCTACATTTGCAAGAGAGAGTGCAGCAGAATCATTAATTCCGTCTCCAATCATCAAAACATGATGACCTTCCTCTTGAAGCTGCTCAATTACTTGATGCTTTTGTTCTGGCTTCACTTGTGTATAAACTCTGTCAAATGGAATCAGCGAGCAAATTGTTTCTGTACGTTTTTGTGTATCTCCCGTAAGAAGTACAATCTGTTTTCCTTTTTCCTTTAACTCTTTCAATAATACAACTGCTTCTCCTCTTAACGGAGTATCAATAAGGAAAATGGCAATTAATTTTCCGTCATAACTTAAATAAAGTAAGTTGTATTTTTGGCTATATTCTTCAATTACTGCTTTTTGCTCATTGGAAATAGTCGTCTTCTCATCTTCTAATAATTCCAAACTTCCGATGACGACTCTTTTTCCATCAATCGATGATACGATTCCTTTTGAAGCTACGTGAGTTAATTTCCCATGCATTTCCTCATGTTCAATCCCCTCATCTTCTGCCTTCTTAACAACAGCCGTCGCAATCGGGTGGTAAATATGTTCCTCTAAACAAGCTGCAATTCGTAAAACTTCCGCATCATCATATCCTTCATACGCAATAATTCGTTGAATTTTTGGAACTCCAGTTGTCAATGTCCCTGTTTTATCAAAAACAAAAGTATCAACTTGTGCATATTCATCTAAAGAATTAGATCCTTTAATGACAATTCCTTGATTAGAAGCTGCTTTAATGGCTGTTAAATAAGTTGCTGGTGAAGATAATTTTAGCGCACATGAATAATCCACTAAAAGGAAAGTGAGTGCTTTAGAGACTGAGCGTGTGAATAAATAAGTCAACGCCATCCCGATGAAATTATATTTCACTAACCCATCTGCTTTTTCCATTAATTGCTTTTGCTGTTTCGATTGATTAAATTCACTCGATTTAATCAGCTGAACAATTTGCTGCAAGCGTAAGTTTTGTTGCTTATTCGTCACTTCTACTAATAGTTCGCCATGCTCTACAACCGTATTAGCGTAGACCATATCCCCAATCTTCTTAGCGACAGGGAAAGACTCACCTGTTAATGAACTTTCATTTAAGTAGCCTCTTCCATTGACAACTATTCCGTCAAAGTAAATTTCTTGACCTTCTGTTGCAACGAAGATATCTCCTACTTCAACATGATTACTCATTTTCTTGAAGCGCTCGCCCTCTTTTTCAATCCATATCTCGTAAATATTATTCGTTAAATTCTTTTCAAGTTCTTCAATGGATTTCTTTTGAGACCAGTCATCTAAATCGTCTCCTAAATTTAATAGGAACATAATCATATCAGCAGTTTTATGGTCTCCCATCGCTGCAGAAGTCGCTATAGCCACAAAATCGAGTAAACTCATAGAAAGTTTTTTCTCACAAATTGATTGGAAAGCAGCCTTTCCAAACTTCACCATTTTCAGAAGTATCCATCCCATACGAATAGGTGTTGGAAGAAAGACTTTTGAAAGCATTCTTCTATAAAGATGCGTTGAAATAATATCATATGGTGAAGAAGGGACTAGCCACTGGACTTCTTTTTGTTTTTCAATTACGTTCTCCATTTGAATCAAAGATAAAAACCTTTGAACTTGTTGAACTTTCCCTTGAGTAAAATAAACTCCTACATGTTTTAAATCTTTATAAAAGTGCAGTTTTTCAATACCTGGGACTGTGCAAGCTAGTTCCTCTAAATACATTTGGACTGGATGCGGACATGTAAAAGGGAGCTCTAAACGTACTCTAGAATTTGATTGATGTTTAATAACAAACTTCATTATTTTTCACTAGTTTCTACTACTAATTGTGCATTTTTTTCTTCAGCATATAAGTCTTTTGCTTCTTCTAAGACATCATCTGCATGTTGTTTTACAGTAGAAACAGTTGCGTCAATACCATCTTTTAATTTATAAGAAGTAGCGACCGCTTTAGCATATACATGCTTTGCGTCTTTGCTCGCTAATAGTTTTAATCCTAACGATCCAAATAAAACTCCTCCCGCAAATACACCTGATTTTTTAGCAAACTTTCCTAAACTCATAAGTTCTTTAATCATTATGATTACCTCCATTTTTTTCTAATTAGAATTATTCAATTCTTATTATAGTATACCGATTTAAACTTCTACTTTCAATAATGAAAAATTTAAGATTCTGTTGGTCTCTTTGGCTTTCAAACTAAAAGCTACCTTGGAGTTCCAAGGTAGCTTCTTTTAATACACTTCATAATTTGTAATCAACGGGGAGTTTTTCTTTAGGAGTTTTTGGAGACGTTTATGGTATTGCGCCGGGAAGACCATATTTTTGGCACGCAACTCTCTCTCATGCAGCACTTTTGCCACGTGATCCGCGAAGCTAAGGCAGTTTCTCGTCCAACCGTTATACGTCATGAATTTCGAACGATTGAATTTATAGAACACGGTATCCATCTGTTGCGCCATAAAGTACACGTACATTTCCTCAAAGCGGTCAAAGGTCGGATTATAGTACACCGCCTCGCTCGTTGGTTGCCACAGCGTCGTCGGCTCTAAAATCTTCGCCAAGTACGCATGAATCTTATCCATCTGCTCATCTGTCACAGCAATCGTATAAATATGTAACGCTTTTTGGTAGTGGTTTTTACAAAAAAGCATATACTCCTCGCGCGGTGCTTTAATCAGAACGCCTTCTGCAATCCAGCCCCCTAGTTTCAAGTCGCGCTCATCGTAGTTCCCATAAGAATAGACGTAGCCATCGATACATAAATCCACGTGCCCCAGCGGACCATTGCCACGCTCAGCCACATGCACGAAAATCTCGAAACGACTCTTAGCAAGCGGCGGGTACGGAATCGGATAAGGGACAAACGGGTCCGGCATATTCACTTTCGGGAATGAGCGTAGTACTTTTCGTACAACCTTCTCCATTAATTTCTTCTCAGCCATCACAAACTCCTCACACTGTCAATAGGCCTATTGTAGCATAAATTCACGATGCATACAGTTACTTTTTATTTTACGCAACAAAAAACCTCCCGTCAGAAACGGGAGGAAAAAAGGATAGAGTTTTATTTACTTGGGAGTAAATAATTCTTATTTGGGAATACAATTACTATAACCAAGTTTTATGAAGAAATTGTGACGTTTAATCCCAATTTTCTAGAAATTTAATACCCCAAAGATGCATGCATACCGGCAACGTAACCCGTTACAAAGGCTGCAGTGATATTGTACCCACCTGTGTACCCGTGGATGTCTAACAGCTCTCCGCAGAAATACAGTCCTTGGGTTAATTTTGACTCTAAAGTTTTCGGGTTCACTTCTTTCAAATGAACGCCTCCACCTGTCACAAATCCTTTCTCAATCGGCAATGAGCCATTGACGGTAAAGCGGAAATTCGTGAGGGCATCTTTAATCTGTGCCCAGTTGGCTTCACTCAGACGATTGACAGCAGTTTGATCACTAATCCCCACTCTTGCTAGTAAAAATTCTACATATCGTTCAGGAAGTAACCCTTTCAAGTGATTTTTAATCGATTTTAGAGGCGCATCCTCCACAAACGATCGAAACTGTGCATCAAGTTCGGCATCGCTCATGTCCGGCAATGCATTCAGACTCATCACGACATCCTTCTTGCCTTCTTTCTCCTGCACTTGATGCACGAAGCTTGAACAACGTAAGACAGCAGGACCGCTCACTCCAAAATGCGTGAAAATCATATCCATCTGATGCGTTACAACAGGCTTCCCTTTGCCATTTAAGACACTAAGCGCCACATTGCGAAGCGACAACGCACGAAGCTCGCCCTTCTTGATGAACTCCTCGCCACTCGTTAGCGGAACTTCTGTCGCAAAAAGCGGTGTAATCGTATGGCCAGCTACTTTCGCGATCCCATACCCGTCCCCTGTCGAACCCGTCTTCGGATAAGATTTTCCACCAGTCGCCAAGATGACCGCATCGGCTTCAAGCTGTTCACCATTATCCAGCTCCACTACTCGCACGGCCCCATCGCTCACACGAATCGTCTTCACTTTCACATTCGTACGTACTTGCACGCCTAATTTTTTGATTTCCTGAATAAACGTCTCCAGAATCGTCTTAGCCGAATCCGTCACCGGGAACATACGCCCGTGATCTTCTTCCTTTAATCGCACGCCGCGACTCTCGAAGAACTGAATAATATCCTGATTATCAAATTGCGAAAAGGCACTATATAAGAAGCGTCCATTTCCCGGAATATGCTTCACGATTTCTTCTGGAGTACGACGGTTCGTCACATTACAACGCGTTCCACCCGTGTGTAATAACTTCTTTCCAAGGGTTGGATTTTTCTCGAGCAACACGACTTCAGCGCCATGCATCGCCGCACTGACCGATGCCATCAATCCGCTCGTTCCTCCACCAATAACAATAACTTTCATACTTGCCTCCAATTTTCTTTGTCCCAATCATTATAAAGCATGCAAAATAAAAAAGCCTAGAGAAACTCTCTAAGCTTAAAGTTATCTATCACTCTTTAAAGTTTTTCGCGCATAGGAAGTAAGAAACGCCTGAAAGAACCGACAAACACCCACCCATAAGCAACGGGCCAAAATACATTTCTAAACCTCTACTGAAACTACTGATGATTTTTATAACGACTGCGTTGATCGCCTCTAAACCGGGAACTGTTGCTAGTAGTGTGAGTACTACCGGAATAAGCAGTACTGCCCCTGCTAAAACAAACAAGTTTGAGGCCTTGTTAGGAACTCGCTCGTCGTCTTTATAGTAAAGTGCACTTTTTATAGCGACAATGAATACGAGAGGATTCAATATCCACATACCATATTGAACGGTATTCTGTATCCCATCACTTTTTGCAATTGCCGCAAAAGTTAACAGAAATGGTGATAGGACTGAAAAACCACCACCAATAAACCCTACCAAAGCACTAATCATTGTCCATTTTTTACTTTTCATATTTTCGTCTCCTTTAAGTTTTTAGTCTCAAATTCCCTTAATAAACACCACCTGCTAACTTTGTTTCTCTCTATTCTTTAAAATTCTTCAGGCAAGAAGCGTAACCGAGGCCACTAATAATCGACAGAACCCCAACGACTACGATAGGCGGAAAGAGAATCAGAAAAATATCCACTTCTTCCTCAACCAAATCAAAGAATTGAAGTACGGCTTGATCTAAAAAGAGAACTTTACTGAGTATCACGATAAGGATTGGAGCACACCCTAAAATCCCTGCCAGTAAAAACAAGTTCGAGGCCCACTTCTTAACTCTGGAATCTCCTTTATAATAAATAGCACTTTTAAGAGCGACGACGAAGATTGTCACATAAGTAGCCACTATCAGTAAGGCTGCTATTGTAAATAAGAACCCATCTGCTCCGAGCCCTGCAGCAAATAGTACTACAGTAGCCACTAGCAAAAGCGCTCCTCCCTTAATACCGACATTAGCACATCGTACCGCCCATGTTAAATCTTCCATCATACACTTCTCCCTTAGTCCAACTCTTCAAATTTCCTTAGACAAATCGCATAATAAATGCCCCAGACTACGGATAAAATCGCGGATAGAAACATTAGACCAAGTATACGTTCAAAGCCCTCACTTCCGTCGAATAACGCGTCCATTATCCAACCAACGAGTCCGCTGATTATTGGAACATTTACCAAAGCAATCAGTAAGGTGACAACGAACCCTACTCCGCTTGAGGCCACAAATAAATTGGCACCCACCTGATTCACACGTTCATCCTCTTTATAATAGTGCGCACTTTTCAATGCTACGAAAAAAATAATTCCAAATGTCGTTACTAATAACGCAAGGGCCACCATTACTCCATCACGACTAGCACCAATTCCGGCCGCCAATAACACCAATGCGAAAAAGATTGCTAAAGGTCCACCTAGAATCCCTACAAACGCACTGATTTTGGCCCATCTTTTGTCTTTCATCTTCTCAACTCCTTTAACTGTTGAAATGAAGTGATACCTTCAAGTAAGAAACACCGCTGACGATAAACAACACCCCTGCTAGCCAGGGTAACAATAAATAACTAATCGCGTAAATATCGCTCGCCCACTCCCAGCTAAAAACGAGCGTCTCTAGAGCTTTCCACTCCATGATGATTCGCGAAAAATAAAATAGTACGATGAGTCCTCCTGAAGTTAAAAATAGCTTCGGTACCCATCTTTCAACGCGCTCATCCTCTTTATAATAGCGCAATGCTTTTACCCCTAAAGCGATAACCAATAGATTGATGATTCCTAAAATAATTACTGCTTCGTAAGGTTGAGGTTGTCTTGGACGTCGAAGTAAGACTATGAGTACGGGTGCAAGAATCGCTACCAGACCCCAAACAATACCGACAACGCCACAAACTTGTGCTAATGTCTTATTCTTCATCGGTCTCCCTCCTTCGAATTCAAAACATTGCTTAACCGTCAAATCGATTTAACGAAATTAAATATCCAGCTCCAGAAATCAAGCCCAATAGTCCAGAAACTCCACCCGTGATAATGAGAATAGAGCCCATCCCACCGATTTGAAGCGTCACATCATTGATGCCCGTTAATCCTGGAATATAGGAAACGAGAACTGGAAGAGTCGCAATAACTCCTAAACTGGCTGCCAGTAAAAAGATTTTTGTAATCCAATACGGAATTTCGCCCGTCTTTTTATAATAGCGATGACTAATTCTAGCGACAATAAACATCACCCAAATAAACACAACGAGATAAATAAACATCATCTGCGTTTGGTGCAGAATCTGAAGTGTTTCTTCTGAGGGTGCGGTAAATGGAAAAACCATACTAAAAATGACAATCGAAAAAATATTCGGCAAGATATAAGACGGCGCCACAAAGATGAGTCCACCCCATACAATTCCTAGTATTCCGCTTAACAGCGCCCATAGTTTTGATTTTTTTGGTTGTTCTACAGCCTGCACTCACAACGCCTCTTTTCTTCTTGTTTTCCTTATTTTATCACAACCGCTTGTCCCTTAGAAGAAAATCCCCAACAAAAAACACCTACGCCAGATGACGCAAGTGCTCAATTCATTTATCCTTTTACCGCAATCGCTTGGATTTCCACAAGAGCATTCTTTGGTAAGGCTGCTGCTTGGAATGCCATACGCGCTGGATAAGGAGAAGCAAAATACTCTCCATATACTTCATTCATGTTCGCAAAGTCGTTGATGTCCGCTAGTAGCACGGTTGTTGATACGACCGCATCCATTCCTACCCCTGCGCTTTCTAAAATCGCACGGATATTTTTCAATGATTGATGCGTTTGGCTAGCGATATCACTTCCTGCGAACTCCCCTGTTTCAGGAACGATTGGCAACTGTCCAGAGACGACAATTGTTTCTCCTGTGTAGGCTACTCCTTGCGAGTAAGGCCCGATTGCTTTTGGAGCCTGTTCTGTTTGAATCACTTTCTTTGTCATGGAAATCCTCCTAGTCTAATGGTGGCACAGTGTCCACGAATACATATTTTTTCATACGGTCAAAGGCTTCAACAAGACGCGCGTACGGCAATGCGAGGTTGATACGGATACATCCTTCGCCGAAGAACATCTTGCCGTCTTGCCAAGCCACGCCGACATCCCAGCCGCGTTTTTCAAGCTGTTCGAGCGTCAGATTGTGTTTTCTCAAGAACTCCGAACAGTCGATAAAGAGCATATACGTGCCTTCAGGTTTGGTCACTTCCACGCCGTCAAATTCACGGTGAATAAAGTCGCACGCGTAGTCCGCATTCTTCTCGATCACTTCACGCAACTCTTCCAGCCACTCGTATCCTTCTTCTTGATACGCCCCGATTAACGCATGCATCGACATCACATTCATCGCGTTATAATGCGGCTTCGACCCTTTTGACTCGACACGGTCTCTTAACGCATCATTGTAAATCACATGATAACTTCCCACGAGCCCTGCTAGGTTAAACGTCTTACTTGGCGCATACATGGCCACCGTGCGATTCTTCGCATCTTCTGAAATCGACTGCGTTGGGATATGCTTATGGCCTTTAAAAATAATATCCGACCAAATTTCATCTGACACGACAATCACATCGTACTTGCGATAAATTTCCATCGCGCGTTCAATTTCTTCCTTCTCCCATACACGGCCACTTGGGTTATGCGGTGAACAGAAAATCGCCACATGAATCTTATGCGCTTTGATTTTTCTCTCCATATCCTCAAAGTCCATACGATAAACGCCCTGTTCGTCTTTCACAAGCGGGCTATGCACGGCCTTCAATCCATTATCGTTTAACGACTGCGTAAAGCCGACATAGGTTGGACTATGCACTAACACCGCATCTCCTGGCGCAGCATACGAAGTCAATGTCGACACGACTCCCCCAAGCACTCCATTTTCGTGCCCGATATGCTTACGCGTTAATCCCGTCACTTGATGGTGGCGCGCATGCCACTGAATAATGCTTTCGTAGTACTCTTTAGAAGGCATAAAGTACCCGAAAATCGGATGTTCCAATCGTTTTTGCATCGCTGAAATCACCGTCGGCACCGTTGGAAAACTCATGTCCGCGATCCACATCGGAATCACATCGAAGCCTTTCTTCGGTCTATCTGGCGACTTCCCTGGAATCAACCCCAGCCCATCAACAGCCAGCGCGTCCATTCCACGTCTGTCATATTCCGTAGTAAAATCAAATTTCATCCGCAAAACCTCCTTGAATCTCCCCACCATTATACACCGTCCCCCGCCTCCACTCAACGCCCTCCGCGGCTCAGCCCGGTGCAGTTGTTTCTCTTATTTTTTAATACTAGTCCCATTTCTTGCCAAAGATGAAGTGTGGACTCCGCCAAACGACATCACGTGATTAGCACCATTCACAAAATAAGTTAAAAAACGAAGTCTCCCTAGGACTCTATAGTATGAACAATAGAGAGATGCAACCGATGTGAATTACTGCCGCTGTGAAATTTATTTCCATGCGGCAGTTTGAAGCTCGGTAGGAGCCAAGACGTAGGCTTGGCCCGGTGCCTCTATTGTCAATACTATGAAGATGTCCTAGGGAGACGCAGTTTTAACTGATTTATCTCTGAATCACGCTATACTTTTCGTTTTTTTAGAAAGAAAACAATCACTCCGACAACACAGACTCCCACGCCGATTGCCGGATAGAGTAAATTCTCTGCTGCTCCTGACATTTGCCCGACAGAAGCTTTCTGGTCATTTTCATGATACTTCTGAACCATTTCCTGAATTTCCTTTAAAGAATACCATCCCTTATTTGCTTGAACTGTCTGCTTTTCTACGTCGTATAACAATCCAATTTTTACTTCTCCATTCGGAAATACTTTTGCAACAGTAATACCACCAAAAGGAGTATCATAATCAACATTGAAAACTAGTATTCCTTTGATATCACTGCTATATTCCTCTCCTAACAGTTCAGAAATTTTGTGATATTCAAAGTCCTGTGGTTTATCTGCATAGCTGCCGGACTTCGTTTGTAAACGACCGTCAACTTCAGAAATCCAAAACTCCTTATTCATTCCGTTTAATAAGGTTTGCGCACTCAACCACCCGCTGTTTTTAGTAGTGATTGTCCCATCATCAGCTTGTTGAATTAACTGTTTTAATTCCTCTTCGGACTTAACATCTTTTAGCTTCTTATCACCAAACACAAAGATTGTATGTTTTGTATCGAAAGGAACCTCATTCTCGGAAGAGCGTTCTTTCTCCTTGACATGTTGATTACTCTTCTCCATCGGCTCATCTAAAACCTGATGTAATTCCTCTGTCGACAGTTGCGGTGCTGCATAAACCGTTGAGAAAATTGAAGATACTACAAACAATCCACTGACTACGAATAAAAATATTTTCTTTAATTTGAAAACCATTTTTAAGATCTCCTTCCGTTCAAAAGACGGCTCCATCAAAACGAAAAAATATTCTACATAACCAACATACAAAAAGGACGTTCTCACTGCTCTGCTTTCACCTATATAATACCACTCAACACTGTATTTAATCTACATGATTTTAATCAAATCCTTGGCCTCTATAGTCATAGAAATAACGATACGCAAACAAAAAATTAGAGCTCCATAGCGAGAATCGCTTTGGAGCTCTTTGACTTTCGCAAGGACTGAGACCTAGGCTCAGTCCGGTGCAGTTATTTCTATAACTATGAAGATGTCCAAGGATTTTAAAGCAACGCTTTAACCCTTTAACCTATTTTCTCATCGCTGAAATCACGCGATAGCCTTTTTGTGCGATAAAGTCCGCCACTTCATCGGGCTCAGTTGAGTCCACATGAAGCACCACTTGCACTTTCCCATCGCGATGGAATACAGAAATCGTCGAAACGTTCACGTCGTTTTCGCGCAACACATTTGAAATTTCTTCCAGCGGACCTGGTTTATCCTCATTGATTTCAATGAATAAACGAGAACCTGGAGTGTTGTATCCAGAAATTTCGATAAACGCATCGAAAATATCTTTGTCGGTAATAATCCCTTCAACATGTCCACGCGCATCTACGACTGGTAAGACGCCAACATTTTGCTGACGCATAAGAGATGCTGCTTCTTCTAATAATGTGTGAGCCTTCACTGTTAAGACTTGCTTTTGCATAATTTCGCTAGCAGTTGTCTTGTTTAATAAATAGTTCAACTCATGCATCGATAGGCTTGTCGCCATTGAAGGTGAGTGCCCTGCAACAAGTTCTTCTGTTAATAGTCCGACTAACTTTCCATCTTCTACAACTGGCAAGCGGTGAATGTCATGCTCCTTCATTAAGTCTAGAGCTTTCATAACCGTTGTTTCAGGCGTTACTGTAATAACGTTGGTTGACATATAATCTTTAACTTCCATGATTACCCTCCTAGATATGCTTTCTGAATTTCATCACTTTCTAACAACTCTTGTCCTGTACCGCTAAGTACTACCGATCCAGTTTCCAATACATACGCACGATTTGAAATCGACAATGCCATTTTCGCATTTTGCTCGATGAGTAAAACCGTTGTCCCTGTCTTTTGGATTTCTTGAATGATTTTGAAAATCTCGCGGATGAAGATTGGCGCTAACCCCATTGAAGGTTCGTCGAGGAGCAATAGTTTTGGACGGCTCATTAACGCACGGCCCATCGCTAACATTTGTTGTTCCCCACCAGAGAGGGTTTGTGCATCTTGGTCTTTACGTTCTTTCAAGATTGGGAAACGCTCGAAGACAGCTTCCATATCTTTTTGAATTTCTTCTTTATCCTTGCGTAGAAATGCCCCTAGTTCAAGGTTTTCTTTTACCGTTAATCCTGGGAATACGTGACGTCCTTCTGGCACTTGCACGAGCCCTTTCTCAACGATTTTCTTCGCAGATGTCGAAGCGATGTTCTCACCTAAGTATAAGATTTCGCCTTCTGAAGGATGGATGAGTCCCGATAAAGTCTTCAAGATCGTTGACTTTCCGGCACCGTTTGCCCCGATAAGAGACACGATTTCCCCTTCGTTAACTGTAAAATCTACATTACGTACGGCTTGAATCATCCCGTAATGAACTGATAAATTTTTAACTTCTAACATCTACTCACCTCCTAAGTACGCTTTAATAACTGCAGGATTTTGTTTGATTTCTTCTGGAGTTCCTTCTGCAAGAAGTCTTCCATATTCCAACACGTAAATGCGTTGGCAGATTTTCATAACAAGCGACATATCGTGCTCGATTAACACGACTGTTAAATCGAACTCGGCTTGAATTTTAGCAATCAATTCTGTTAATTGCGCTGTTTCTTGAGGGTTCATCCCTGCTGCAGGCTCATCTAAGAATAAGATTTTTGGTTTTGTTGCTAAGGCACGAACGATTTCTAATTCACGTTGTTGCCCGTATGCTAAGTTTTTCGCCTTTTCATCTTTTAGTGTATCCAAGTTGAAAATCTTTAGCAATTCAACCGCTTCTTCGCGCATTTTTGCTTCTGTATCATAGTATTTTTTCGTACGGAATAATGTTGAGAACAATGAATCGCTCGAGTGTGCGTGCATGGCAATCATTACATTTTCTAGTACGGTTAAATCTTTAAACAAACGAATATTTTGGAAGGTACGCGCCATTCCAAGACTTGTACGCTTATAAGGAGGAAGGCCGTTTAAGTTTTTCAACTGTCCGTCTACTTCTAAGCTAACGGTTCCTTCTGTTGGCTCATAAACCCCTGTTAACAAGTTGAAGAAAGTCGTTTTCCCAGCTCCGTTTGGCCCGATGAGTCCGATTAACTCGCCTTTGTTTACTTTCATCGAAACGTTAGAAACAGCAGAAAGTCCGCCAAAGTTTTTTGTTAGTCCATTAACTTCTAATAACATTACTTCCCACTCTCCTTTGTTTCTTTCTTCTTAGAAAACTTGAAGTCTCCTAGTTTGAATTCCCAAGTACCAAGTAATCCACCTGGACGGAAAATCATGATTAAGATTAACGCTACCGCATAGATGATCATACGTAATTGTCCAAATGGTTGTAGGACAAGGTTGATAATTCCAAGTAATACGGCTGCCACGAATGAACCTGTGAAGCTTCCGATACCACCGAATACCACGATGATTAATACATCGATTGATTTCATGAACGTGAAGTCACTTGGCGTTACCGCTCCAAGCGTTGTAGCAGAAAGTGTTCCACCGATACTTGCAGTGGCTGCTCCTAATACGAAGGCCAAGATTTTATATTTTGTGACTTGAACCCCCATTGATTCCGCAGCGATTTCGTCTTGTAGTACCGCGTAAGTGGCACGACCTGCACTACTGAATGTGTAGTTCAAGATTAAGATTGTTGTTAATACAAGAGCGATATACGTAATCGTCCATGTGTTTGTCAAAGGCACCCCGCTGATACCAGCAGCACCATTTGTGATTTTCATGTTTGTCACGGCTACACGGATGATTTCTGCAACCCCTAGAGTCGCAATCGCTAGGTAGTCCCCTTTTAAACGAAGCGTTGGTAATCCAACAAGGAATGCTACGATAACAGAGATAACTACCCCGACTGCCATCCCAGCAAATAATCCAGGAAGACCGTTCATCATTTTCCCAAGAATCGCACCGCTATAAGAACCAATCGCGATAAATCCAGCGTGTCCAAGAGAGAACTGTCCGGCAACCCCAAGAATAAGGTTCAATCCAACGGCGTAGATAATATTGATCATGATATTAATGAAGGTACTTTCGTAGTAGAAGTTAATGACTCCTGTTTGTACAAGTACGAAAAGAAGAGCGTACATTCCTAATGCGAACAGCGTCCAACGAATATTCTTTTTATGAAATCTTTGCATCTTCTTCACCTACACTTTCTCTCTGACATTTTTACCAAACAATCCAGCTGGTAACACGATTAAAATAATGAATAATAGGAAGTAAACGACTCCGTCACGGTATGGTGAGTAACCGAAGAAGCTTACCATTGTTTCTAATAGACCGATGAGGTAACCACCGACCATGGCCCCAGGAATGCTTCCGATACCACCAAGTACCGCTGCAACGAAGGCTTTTAGTCCGACTGTAATCCCCATTGTTGTTGAAATGGTATTGTAGTACACCCCAACAAGGACTCCGGCAATCCCGGCAAGCGCTGAACCGAGCGCGAATGTAAATGAGATTACTCCGTCAACGTCAATCCCCATGAGTTGAGCTGCTTGCTCATCAACGGCAACCGCACGCATGGCTTTCCCCATTTTTGTATAACGAACGATAAATTGTAATAACGCCATTAAGAGAACGGTCACTCCGAAAATCAAAATTTGTTTTCCGTTCACTGAAACGTCTCCGAATAATGTGATGGTTTCAGTTCCGAAGTCTGAAGGAAACGGACGAGATTCCGCTCCAAAGAAATAACTCATTGCATTTTCTAATAGGTATGACACCCCAATCGCCGTAATCAACGCGGCTACACGAGTCGAATTACGAAGCGGCTTGTACGCCACACGTTCAATCACAACCCCTAAGACCGCACAGGCAACCATCGCAACCAAGAGCGCTACGAATACATTCATCTTCAAGACCATTACGGCAAAATATCCAATGAACGCCCCCATCATGTACACATCACCGTGTGCGAAGTTAATGAGCTTAATTGTCCCATAAACCATGGTATATCCAAGCGCAATCAACGCGTAAATACTTCCGACTGCAAGCCCGTTTACCAATTGTTGCATTAACAACTCCATATATTTTCTCCTTTCAAATCTATCCTTATCTAGTGGAAAAGAGAGGCGGAAGTCCCCTTCGTGCCTCTCTTAAAAAATACTGTTAAAACTTAATTACTCAGCTGAGTACTCTTGAGCACTTACTTCTTGTCCGTTTTGGAACTCGATGACTACTGCTGATTTCACTGGTGTGTGGTCAGCACCCATTGAGAATGTACCTGTTACACCATCGAAGTCTTTTGTTGCTGCTAAAGCTTTTGTGATTGCTTGAGGATCAGTTGAGCCTGCAGTTTCGATAGCTTTCATTAACAATTGAGTTGCATCATAACTTAAAGCGGCGAAAGTATCTGGGTTTGTACCATATTTTTCTTTGTACGCTTTAACGAACGCTTGGACGTCTGCATCATCACTTAATGTTGAGAAGTGTGAAGTGTAGTAAACGTTAGAAAGGTTTGCGCTGTTACCTGCTAATGCTGCTAACTTGTCACTTGAAAGTCCGTCACCACCAACGATTGGTTGAGTGATACCCATTTCACGTGCTTGTTTGATGATTAGACCAACTTCTTCGTAGTAACCAGGAACATATAATACATCGAAGTCTTTAGATTTCAATGTTGTTAATACTGCTTGGAAGTCTGTGTCTTTTGATTGGTAGTATTCACGAGTGACAACCGTTCCACCGATTTTGCTGTCAGTGTAAGTTTTTTCGAAGGCATCTGCTAACCCTTTAGAGTAGTCATTACCTGTATCTTGTAAGATTGCTACTTTAGCTTTTCCGAATTTTTTGTTTACGAAGTTCGCTCCTACAACCCCTTGGTAGCTGTCAGAGAAACATACACGGTAGATGTATTCATATACTGAAGATGCATCTTCTGCGTTTTTCAATGTTACGCCGTCCCCTGTTGTTGCTGGGAAGACCGTTGGGATTTTTGCTTGTTCGTTAACTGGGATTGATACTGAAGCATCCCCTGTTGTTGCTGGCCCGACAACGCCGACCACTTTCTCAGAAGCTAATTTCTTCGCTACAGAAGCTACTTCTGTTTTGTCTGATTTGTTATCGTATGAAACGTATTTTAATTCCTTATCTAATAACTTCCCTTTTTGTTCTACGGCTAATTGAGCACCGTTGTTCATAGAAGTACCGTAAGTCGCTACGTTCCCTGTTAACTCGAAGTTCCCTCCGATTTTGACTGTATTACTATCTGCTGCGTTTCCACAACCTGCTAAAATTGCTGCAACCACAGCGCCTAATGTGAATTTCTTTAATTTCATAAGATCCCTCTTTTCATGGATGAATTTTTCAACTTGAGAGTAGTATATAATATTCTGACAATTCATGCAATAGATAACTCCTATTTTTTGAAAAAATATTTTGTTTACATTTTTATCGTTTTCATTTTCATTTTTCTTAGAATTATTTTCATTCTTTTCAAGTTATAAATAGGTATTATTTACACCTAAAGTGTGATATATTGTATTTTAGCAATTTAGTGTGTGACACAACTAACAAGAAAAGGGAGAAAGAAATGAGAGCATTACTTTCAAAAAATCAAAACCGACAAATTGATATTGTCGACTATTTAGTTCAAGCAAACGGCTGGGTTCATATCGACGAACTCGCTAAGACTTTTAAAGTTTCTACCCGCGCCATCAAAATCGACCTCGCATTTTTACGCGATAAGATTGATGGTTTAGACATCCTCTTCTCGACGAACGGGGTGCGAATTGAATTACCACAAAACTTAAGTACCGAAGTGGTTTATCCTTATTATTATTCACATTCTATTTGCTACGAAATTCTGGAACAATTATTCTTACACGAAGAAACCACTGTCTCAGAAATGACACAAAAACTATTCATTACGACTTCAACATTGAATCGTTACATTCAAAAAATCAATAATAGCTTGAAGAAAAAATTCGATTTCCAAATCTCGAAGAAAAACTTGCAGTTTATTGGAAATGAACAAGACATTCGTTTCTTCTTCGTTCAATACTTTGCTGAAAAGACTGGCTTTTTCGAATGGCCTTTCGACTTTGTAGACGAAGCTTCTCTAGAAAAAATTCTAGTAGACCTCTTCAAGTCTTCGAACTTCCCACAAAGCTTTGAAGGATACCGTGTCTTCAAGATGATCTTCACGGTGAACTTCTTCCGCGCTTATCAAGGGCATTTCGTACAAAACTTCGAAAGTAAAGATAAATTCTACGATTACTACAATCAATTAGATGGTTTAGACGAAATCGTTGAGCAATTCGTGAAAGAAACTGGAATCATGGTAACTCCTGAAATTCTGGAACAATCCTTCTCGATTTTCTTACAACCGCACTTCTTCCTAACCGTTGAAGAATTCTCAGCCGCTCGTCAGGAAAAAGTTCGTGACCGCCTATCATTTGATACATTAGTGACGAACATCCAAAGTCTTGAAAAACGCTACGACTTGAAATGCGAAAACTATGATTTACTATTATGGCACTTACACAACACGTCTCAATTAGAACGGATCGAAGTGCACTCAGACTTCATCTTATTCGATAAGAAGAAACCGTTGATGAACTTCTTCAAGTCGCTTTCGCCTGAGTTCTACAATGATGTTGCAGCACTTCTTAAAGAGTACCAACAAGAAATCAAGAACGTGAAGCGTCAAAGAAATATCTCGCACTTGATTTACACATTCTACACGCACTGGGAAGGTCTAATTTCTCAACTGCAAGCCAAGCAAGAGAAAATCAAGGTGTTGATTTTGAATGACTTTGACGAGTACTATCCAAAATTCTTGGCATCGTATTTGGAACATAACGCAGCGAACCGCTTCGAGTATCATACGTATGATCAGCTTGAAATCTCCTTAGATATTCTAGAAAAATCTGATTATAAGATTATTTTGAGCAACTTTGCTCTTCCTGAAATCAAAGGGAAAACGGTGATCTGCTCGCATGATTTGAGTATGATTGACCTCGTAAACGAGTTGAATAAACAATAGAAAGATGCCCCTGCAATGCAGGGGCATCTTTCTGTTGCGCTTCGCTTTTTTACTATAAATAAAACTTACGTTTTTCTTACAATCCCTTTCGAACTGTTGCGGATTTGCTTTATAACTACTGCAATGGGGCAACGGATTGAGCCGAGGTCTCAATTCCTACCAAGCTTCAAACTGACTCTACGGGTTTTACCCTAGAGTCAGTAATTCACATTGGTTGCCATCCCCCATTGCTGTTGTTATAAAACCGCAACGTTCTTTGGGATTGTAAGAAAATGAGATTTTTTTGCAAAAAAGTGAAGTGCTAGAAAGCGCGCGGTGATGAGGTTTTGAGAGAAAGGCGGAGATAAGGGGTTGGTGCAGGCATTGGAGGTTTATTGCTTAGAAATGTGATAATATCGGTCTTTTTGTAGAGGCAAGAGTCCTTCACGTAACTTGCCCGAAATTCACTTATAAGTGAATTTTGGGCAACGAGGTCCCACATATAAAAAAATTGCTTGGAGAATACTCTCCAAGCAATTTCTAATTCAATTATTTAACTTCTGTATAACCGATTGATTCTAATTTTTGAGTTGCTGTAGAAAAGTCCGCATACGTTGTTGAAATGACACGTGCATCTTTAAGTTCCATCTTGCCCTCTTCATTCGTTATAAGATTTGTAAATCCAACCGCATACACGTTTTTGAATCCATAGCTAGATTCCACTTGAAGCGTCATTACTAAATTCCCATTACCGCGAACAATCTCATCCCCATACGAATATGAATTATCAACATTATTCGCTAGACCACGATAATAAGTTTTATCAAATGTTACCTTATCATTTCCGCTAAATTTCTTATTCACTTCTTCTTTTAGTTTTGCAATAATTTCGTCTTTGTTCTTAGCGTCATCAAGTTTTTCAGCAACTGTCTTCAATCCTTTAACAGGAAGAGTGAAGCTTCCGTCGCCTTCTAATACATAACCTCTGTCTTCTAATAAGTTAGCGAAATTACCGTCTAACACGATTTTGGCATCTTTTCCATTTTCTAATTTGCCATTGTTTTCAACTTTGAAACGTAAAAATGACAATTTAGAATCTGTTACATGAACTTCTGCACGGCCACCTTTGTTAAAGCCTTCCACTTCTAATGAAGTAATTTTCGCTAATTCTTCAGCCGTTAATTTTTTCGCTTCTTTTAAGCCGCTGACTTTCACTTTTGTTTCTTTTGGAAGATTAAAGTATTTTTCAGCATCTTTATCTGAAGCGAACGTGAAAGTAATTTCGTCGTTATTTGACAAGCCATCTGTTTTACTTGGTGTTACTTTCACTTTTGTTGCAGCAACACGAACTTCTTCTTCTGTTTTCGCATCTGCTTTAGGGTTTGCTAGTAAGAACTCTTTTACTAACTCTTGAGTATTTACTTGATATACAAGTTCCCCTTTTGTATCTAATCCAGTAAAAGTTGTTTTGATAGATTCACCAGCGTCTACTTTTTTTACGCCACAAGCAGCAAGTACCATAGTCGCTACTAAACAGAATAATGTTAACAGTCTTTTTTTCATGATTCCCTCCTGAAAAGCTTTTCTATTATTTGATTACTTTCACCATTATAAGTTCTATTACAGTATTTTTCAATACTGTTTTGGCGTAACTTGCGCTTCTATTTCGTTCGTGCTAAGGTGAATCTAACGAACTTTTATACACATCGGAGGCTTTATGAATCAAAAAATCCCCGTATGGAAAACCATCCGCTTTACATTAGGCAATTTAACGCAAAACAGCTGGATGTATTTACGCAATTCCATTTTCTTACAATTTTTTATATCCGTATTCGGATTCGGTTTTTTAACACTTATTTTTCGCGGAATGCTCTTTATTACTGGGCAATCCAATTTAAACTTCGCCAATTTCAAAACAGTACTGCTGAGTCCAGGATCCATCCCGCTCTTGATTCTTTATTTATTGGCGTTCGCGTTTCTTATTTTCATGGAGTTCTCGATACTCATATTCATGATTTACGGAACGATTCGTGGCATTCATTTTTCATGGCGCAGTAGTATTCAAAATGCGTTTAGTGAACTCAAGCAATTGCTAAACGGTCACTTTATTACATTCTGGCTGTACTTTTTAACGCTCTTGCCCATCGTCAATATCGGTGAGCTGACATTTATTTCGAAAAAGATTACCATTCCGGAATTTATCACGGGTGAAATCACTAAGACGAGCGCCGGTACGCTTCTTTACTTAGGACTGGTCGTCGTGCTGCTCTACTTTCACGCACGAAGCTCGCTTGCGATTCCGCTTCAGATTCTTACCGACCAGCCATTTACAAAAAATATCGTAACTAGTTGGAAGCTGACGAAGAAAAACGTTTGGCGCCTACTCCTTATTTCGGCAGTCGTCGAAGGGGTGCTAGCGATTCTTGTTATTTTTATCTCGATTGGTAGTGTCGCTCTCGTTGAATTCCTCGACCCGAACGGCTCAAATACGCTTCTGTTAAGTAGTGTCCTCGCCGTCGCAAAACTGCTTCAAGGATTCATCATCCTCTATACGAAGATTGCCACTTTTATCGTGATGACAAAAATTATCCACGAGCATAAATTGGCGTCGCTTGAAGTGTATCATCACCACGAGGAAATTAAGCATAAACGTAAAATCGTGACGGCCTTTGCTCTTCTCTTCGTAACAGGAAGCGGGGTTCTCACAACCCTCACCACTTACCGGACGGAGACTGCCCACGACCCTATCATCATCGGTCACCGTGGCTATGTTGAAGAAGCCGTTGAGAACTCGATTGAAGGCATCAAAGCGGCTAAAGAAGCCGGCGCCAATATGGTGGAGATGGATATTCTTCTGACAAAAGACAATCAATTCGTCGTCATGCACGACTATAACTTGAAGCGATTAGCTGGTTTGAATAAACGCGTTCAAGACATGACCCTAGACGAGGTTCGCGGTCTTCCGATTGAACAAGACGGATTCAAGAGCCACATTCCAACTTTTGAGGAGTTTTTCAAAGCCGCCAAAGAAATCGGCATGCCACTCGTCATCGAGCTCAAACCACATGGCGGTGAGCCTGCCAACTACGTGGATCTTTTCATCGCAAAATACAAAGAGCTCGCCATTGATAACTCAAACAAAGTCATGTCACTTGATTTGAAAGTCATGGAAGAACTCGAAGTAAAAGCACCGGAAATCACGACTGGGTTTGTGATTCCAATCCAATTTGGCGGATTTGGAGACGCAAAGGTGGATTTCTATGTGGTAGAAGATTTTTCTTACCAGGAACTGGCTGTTATTCATGCGCAGGAGACAGGACATGAGGTGTTTGTCTGGACCATTAATACGGATGAAGCCCTCGAGAAATACGTAGACAGCCCGGTAAACGGGATCATCACAGACAAAGTCGCGCTCGCCAAAGCCATTCAGGAGGAGCACAAAACCAACAATAGTTTAATGGACCGCTTCTTACGCACGTTGAATGTGAGTATTGCTAAATAAATCGGATAGCTCGTTGAGCTTTTCTCAGGTATCTTCATAGTAGCGGTAATGGGACACCGGCTCGAGCCGAAGTCTCTCACCTTTAAAGCCTCAAAGAGGGAGTAAGGAATCAATTCCTAACTCCCTCTTTTTCGCATTTAATGTCATTCCCCATTACTGCTACTATAGAACCTGAGAAGCTACGAGCTATCCCCTACGCTACTCCTCCACATTCCCACTAGCAAGAGCTTTCGTGTTTTTATTATGGCCATTCAGACGGCGTAAAACTTGTGCATTAAACATTGTTGGGTGGTTCCTAAATGGATTGGTGAGCGCGGTCTGTGTGAAGCGTATTTCTGGAGGGCGGGAAAGGAAAGGAGGCAGAGAGTGCTTGGCACCTTCTCCTCCGGCCTCCCCTTCCCCGCGGATAAACTTTGAAGTGCTTGTTCAATATGAGGTATTTATAAAAAAGGCTTTGTTCCAATAAAAAGATGAAGGCTCTTCGAATTAAATATGCGAAGGACTTTCCAGACTCTATAGTAAAAGCTATAAGGATTTGCAGCCGAAATGAATTAGAGGGGCACTGCGGTTTATCCGCAATGCCCCTCTTTGAAGTTCGGCAGGAGTTGAGACCTTGGCTCAACCCGTTGCCCTTATAGCCTTTACTATGAAGATGTCTAGGATACTGCACATACTACCTCGTCTCCCTTTCCCAGCGGGCAAACTTTGAAGGCTTGCCCATACTGGATGGCTAATATGATAGAAAGCCAAGGGATACTGCTGCGTACAATGAATGAAACATAACAAAAAGCCTCTATGCGAAAAGACTTTCCACAACAAGGAATCCTTCGGATGTATAGTGGTAATCGTAAGGGAATCATAACCAATGTGAATTACTGACTCTAGGGTGTAACCCGTAGAGTCAGTTTGAAGCTTGGTAGTCAGGAGACATTTGGCTCCTGACGGTATCCTTACAATTACCACTATACAAACATCCGAAAGGATTCGAAGGTTGTGGAACTGCTCTTCAATATAGAGGCTTTTTAACTGTTAATGATTTATTGTGAGCTACTACTTAGAGTATCCCTTGGGTTCCTACTAACCAATTTTTGTAACGCCACCCATGTATGGTACAAGTACTTCAGGGATTGTCACGCTACCGTCTTCGTTTTGATAGTTCTCTAGGATAGCTGCCACAGTACGTCCTACTGCCAAGCCTGAACCATTCAATGTGTGCACCAATTCAATCTTGCCGCTGTCTTCACGACGGAAACGAATTTTCGCACGACGCGCTTGGAAGTCCACGCAGTTTGAGCAAGAACTGATTTCGCGGTAAGTATCTTGCGCTGGAATCCACACTTCAACGTCATATGTTTTAGCTGCTGAGAATCCCATGTCGCCAGTACATAACACGATTGTACGGAATGGTAAGCCTAATCCGCGTAGTACATCTTCTGCGTTGTCTGTCATTTTTTCTAATTCATCGAATGAATCTTCTGGTTTCGCGAATTTCACCATTTCTACTTTGTTAAATTGGTGAAGACGGATTAATCCACGAGTGTCGCGGCCCGCACTACCAGCTTCAGAACGGAATGATGGGCTAAGCGCTGTGAAGTAGATCGGTAATTGTGCTTCGTCTAAGATTTCGTTTGCGTAGTAATTTGTAAGCGGCACTTCCGCTGTTGGGATTAATGTTAAGTTGCGTTCGTCTGTTAATTGGAACACATCTTCTTTGAATTTAGGGAATTGACCTGTACCGTACATTGATTGTTCGTTTACCATGTATGGCGTGATCATTTCAGTGTAGCCATGTTTTTCAACGTGTAAATCAAGCATGTAGTTGTAGATTGCACGTTCTAAGCGAGCGCCAAGGCCTTTGTAGTATAAGAAACGGCTTCCTGATACTTTAGCTCCACGTTCGAAGTCTAAGATGTCTAGGGCTTCTGCCACTTCCCAGTGAGGTTTTGGTTCGAAGTCGAACACGCGAGGAGTTCCTTCACGGCGGATTTCAACGTTTTCTGTTTCGTCTGCCCCTACTGGAACGCCTTCTGCAGCTGTGTTTGGTAAGCGAGATGCGATGTATTCTACTTTTTCTTCCACTTCTGCTAAATGAGCGTCCGTTGCTTTGATGTCTTCGCCGACTTGTTTCATTTCAGCGATTTTCTCTGTTGCGTCTTCCTTGTTGCGTTTTAGAAGAGAGATTTCTTCTGTTACCGTATTACGGTATTGTTTTAATTGTTCTGTCTTTGTGATGAGTGCGCGGCGTTCTTCATCTAAGTCACGTAACTCTTCCACTGTTGCGCGGTCAACTCCACGGTTTCCTAGAGCTGTAGCCACTTCTTCAAAATTTTCACGAATGCGTTTGATATCTAGCATAGTTTTCCCTCCATTTTGTGTTTTCAGTATAAAAAAATACTCCGTCCCAGACAATTGTCTAAGGGACGAAGTAGAGTAATTTTCTTCGCGGTACCACCCGGTTTCAATGTTTCCATTGCGCTCATTTGTGGGATAACGGTTTTCTCCGGATAGCTTAATCAATGTTTTCGCTCTCGCACCGTATGTGGATTCGCTGGTCTCTCTTTACTAGTTTTCACCAACCACTAGCTCTCTACAAAAGGATCGCAGTTACTATTCATACTGTATCATTTGTCTAAAATTGTACACGTCTCTAGTGAAAAGTGCAAGCCTTTTAGCAAAAATTCCTAGTTCGAACTTTCCGGTGAGAAGACGCTTTGGATTTTACTCCAAATGCCCCCAAAGAAGTCTTGAACTTTTTGAACCATTTGGTCGATAAATCCTTTCGCTCCACGCATACCTTCTGTCACGACGTTCGAATTTTCCACATCAAATGCGGCTAAGGCTTCCACCGTTCCGTGGTCTTTGCCATCGACATAGCCAAGGTTTTCTCCTGGCATCTCAAAATTCAACGTTCCAACCGTCTGCCCTGCCGTCACAGGAGCTTTCACTTTGCCATCTTCTGTCTTCACATCATCTGCTGGTGTGAATGAAATCTTGATCTGGCTTAATGCTGTTCCTTTTGGTACAGCCGCAACAAAGGTTTTCCCGTAATCCACGCCAAGCGTCTCTTCCGTTCCACCTTCTAATTGGATAGGAGTCAAGTTTTGTACGGATTTTCCAGGCGCGCCCACGAGTAGGCCTTCATATTTCTTGAACACTTCATCTAATAAATGTCTTGTTACTTTGAAACGATTCAACGGTTCTTTAGACCCCATCGATACGACAATCACCGAGAAGCCGTTGCGAGTAGCAGTCGTTGTAATCGACGCACCGCTGGCATCACTCGTTCCTGTCTTCAAACCAGTAACCCCTTCGTATTCGAAGAGCAGTCCTGGAAGCAGGTAGTTAAAGTTATCCATCTTCGTTGTTCCTGAACTATTTGGTCGGAATGTTTGTGTGGAAATCGATGATACTTTTAAAATCTCAGGGAAATCATTCACCAAGTTCTTCGCGATAATCGCAACAGAACGAGCCGACATGCTATTTTCGTCTTCATCACCGAATGATGGATTCTTATCAGCACCACCGTATTTATTCGGTAGACCTGTTACGTTAATAATCGTTGCGTCTTTAATGCCCCACTCATCGAGTTTGGCTTTCATACGTTCAATCCAGTTGGCTTCAGAACCTCCAATATATTCGGCCACCGCTAATGTTGCGGCGTTGGCTGAATAGATGGAAATCGCGTCGAATAATTCTTTAATCGTGTATTTTTCACTCGGCAGAAGCGGCACGTTGGATAAGCTATAGTTCGCACTCAATTGGTGAACGCGGTCGCTTACTGGGATTTGTGTTTCCCAAGTCACTTCTCCATTTTTAATCGCTTCTAAAATTAAATATTGTGAAATCATTTTACTCATGGAAGCAATCCCGCGAACTTCATCTTGATTGTGTTGCATCAAAATTTTTCCGCTCGTTTGCTCGATTGCGATGTAGCTTTGTACATCTTGAATCGCAGCTGCTTCCTCTTTTGCTTTTGCGTCATCTTGCGCATAAATTGCTGGTGTCACCGTCGTTGCTCCTACAGCGAAAATGCTAAGTGCACAGACGATTTTCTTCACCCATGTACGAGGACTTTTCATTATGTATATCTCCTAATTTCTCTCAAATCTGCTTATTAATGTTACCGAAAATCGAGGGGAAAAACAATGGTAAACTGATTAATCTTTTATTACAAAATAGGAAGGATTTTTTAATCTCATATTCGGTTTTTGTTCGAGCGTTTTTGCTCATTCCCACCCCTATGCGCTTCGTCCTTTTTTGGTATATTACAGCGTTGTAATATTCGAAAAAATCACCCTGACAGAATGAAACTGACACTATTCCGTTTTATTTTTTTCAACTTCATAGTTTTTCCTATTTTTCGCAACAGTTTTAATTGTAAGCGCTTGATATAATGATTTTACAACAATAAGGAGGGATGAAAATGAAAGTAGTCGTTGCTATCGATTCACTGAAAGGTAGCTTGTCTTCACTGGAAGCGGGTCAGGCCATCAAGGAAGGTGTTCAGGTCGTATACCCTGAAGCCGATGTGGTTGTTCGTCCACTCGCAGATGGTGGTGAAGGAACGGTCGAAGCATTAGCCATCGGGATGGGAGGTGAACTTGTTCATGTGAGCGTCACTGGACCTTTAGGAGAGCCGGTAACTGCCGAATACGGAATCTTAAAAGCGGACGGGACGCGTCCAAAAACAGCAATTATCGAAATGTCTGCAGCCGCAGGGATTACGCTAGTTCCTGATGAAAAACGCAATCCAATGCACACTACAACATTCGGTGTCGGCGAATTAATTAAGGATGCCATCGATAATGGTTGCCGTCATTTTATCGTGGGAATTGGAGGAAGTGCCACAAACGATGGTGGTATCGGGATGTTACAAGCGCTCGGATATGATTTCCTAGATAAGGACGGTGCTCCTGTTGCATACGGAGGTGCGGGTCTTCAATCGATTGCACGCATCCAGGCTGAAAATGTCTTGCCAGAATTAAAAGACTGTACTTTCCGCGTGGCATGTGACGTAACAAATCCGCTCTGTGGTCCAATGGGCTCGAGTGCCATTTACGGCCCACAAAAAGGAGCAACTCCAGAAATGGTGAAGGAACTCGACGAGGCGCTTCTCCACTACGCCGAATTATCGAAAGAAACCTTTGCCCATGCCGACCGCCTCTACCCAGGTACGGGTGCAGCCGGAGGAATGGGATTTGCGTTTCTAACATATACAAATGCGGTTCTTGAGAGCGGCATTAAGATTGTCCTTGAAGAGACAGGACTCGAAGACGAAATGAAGGATGCCGACGTTGTCATCACTGGCGAAGGTCGCCTAGATAGTCAAACCGCCCTTGGAAAAGCTCCAATCGGCGTGGCTCATCTTGCGAAAAAACACGGCAAAAAAGTACTCGCATTTGCAGGATGCCTCACACCAGACGCAGGGGTATGTAACGAAAACGGAATCGATGCCTTCTTCCCAATTTTGCGAAGAGTCATCACCGTTCAAGAAGCAATGGAAAAAGAAACTGCGCGCGAAAATATGATTCGCAGCGTAGAACAAGTATTTCGTTTAATCAAAGCAGTTCAATAGGAGGAAACTACAATGACACCAACCTTTTCAACATTAGGGGCCTTAGTCGGTCTCGTACTTGCTATTATTTTGATTGTTAAGAAAGTTCATCCAGCCTACAGTTTAATCTTCGGGGCTCTGATTGGGGGAATTATCGGAGGTGGCGGTCTTGCCGAAACGGTAAAAGCCATGGTCAGCGGGGCTCAAAGCATGATGTCTCCTGTCCTTCGTATCATGACGAGTGGGATTTTAGCCGGAGCATTAATTAAGACAGGATCGGCTGAAACGATTGCCGATACGATTGTAAAGAAACTCGGCCAAAAACGTGCGATTGCCGCAATTGCGATTGCCACAATGATTATTTGTGCCGTTGGGGTCTTCATCGATATCGCCGTTATCACAGTAGCTCCAATTGCCATCGCTATTGCGAAAAAAGCAAACCTTTCTAAAGCTGGTATTTTACTTGCGATGATCGGTGGTGGTAAAGCCGGAAACATCATTTCACCAAACCCTAACACGATTGCGGCATCTGAAGCATTCGGAATCGACCTTACAGCGTTAATGGTGAAAAACTTAATCCCTGCCTTTGTAGCGCTATTCGTGGCCATTATCCTTTCTGGATTACTCGCTAAAAAAGGCGGTGCACATGAATTTGACGGTATTGACGAAGCAGGAACAAGCGGCGTATCTCTCTCTTTCTTCAAAGCCATGCTTGGACCAATCGTTGTAATCGCCCTTCTTGCCCTTCGCTCAATTGCTGGAATCAGCGTAGACCCATTAATCGCACTTCCTCTAGGTGGTTTAGTGACGATTGTTGTAACGGGTAATGCGAAAAACACGGTTGAATTCACTGAATTCGGTCTTAGCAAAGTAATCGGCGTATCGATTCTGTTAATCGGTACTGGTACCATCGCTGGAATTATCAAAGCTTCTGCATTGCAAGTCGATATGATTGCTCTTCTTGAAGCGATGAACATGCCAGCCTTCGTCCTAGCTCCACTTTCTGGTATTTTAATGGGGGCTGCGACAGCTTCAACAACTGCTGGTTCAACGATTGCGTCTCAAACCTTCTCAGGTCCATTGACAGCAGCTGGCGTTCCAGCCGTATCTGCGGCAGCGATGATTCATGCAGGGGCAACTGTGCTCGACTCACTTCCACATGGTTCATTCTTCCATGCAACAGGCGGTTCTGTCTTCATGGCGATTGAAGATCGTATGAAATTAATCCCTTATGAAGCCATCGTCGGTTTATCAAGCACAATCGTCGCAACGATCCTTTACTTAATCGGATTCTAGACTAGGCACGGTATAAATGATTCCTACGAATCTTTACGGATTTCTTCATAGTAGCTGTAACGTTGTACCGGTTCGAGCCGAAGTCTCTCACCTTTAAAGCCTCAAAGAGGGCGTACGGATTATAAATCCTACGCCCTCTTATTCGTTTTAATACGTATTCACGTTACTGCTACTATAGAATCCGTGAATTCTTCGGAATCATTTCAACCAGCTACTCTTCTTGTTACGATTACCCATAACACGTTGCAGATTCGCGCAACAAAAAAAGAGCCGCATGGACTCTTTTGGGTTAAAATCCTGGATGTTCTTGTAGGAAGGCTTCTTCTTCGGGAGTTGAGATTCTTCCAAGCACATGATTCCTGTGTGGGTATCGTCCAAAGCGCTCAATGATTTCACGGTGCAGGAGTTCGTATTTCTTCCGACGCTCAAGCCCTGGTTCGTCAAACCATTTTGCAGCCCAATCATGCACGGCTAATGACTCCGAATGCATGAACGGCATCACGACGAAGCTACGTTCTTGAACGGTGAACGCATCCCAATCAGACAATGCCTCTTTGGCTAGTTCGACTGCTAATGCATCAGAAGCAAACGCCTTTGCATCATCCCTGAACATATTTCTAGAAAATTGGTCTAGCACGATAATTTCTGCTAGGCGGCCTTTTCCACTACGACGCCACTCGGCAGTTTCCCCGTTCACAATCGCTTCGTAAGTTTCTAGAAAACGCGAGCGAATTTCGTTATCGAATTCCTCTGATTTCTTAAACCAATCGGCAGGCTCACATTCCACAAACCAGAAATTGAGAACCTCTTGTGGAGTTGCAATCATTATTCTACCGCTGCTTTCTTTGTCTTTTCGTCGAGTTGGTCATTCATACGGCCGTATTTATACCCTTGAAGGTCGACCGTTACAAATAAGAACCCTAAGTCTTGCATCATCTTGTTAATTTCTTCGTGATTCTTCACGAGTTTTTCGATTTGGTCTGCGCCGACTTCGATACGCGCTAAGTCTTGATGCACGCGAACTCGTACAGGTTCAAACCCACGCTTCGTAAAGTATTCTTCCGCCTTGAAGACTGCTTCTACTTTTTCAGGAGTGATGCGTGTTCCGTATGGGAAACGAGACGCTAAACTGCATGAAGGAGTTTTGTTCCAATTCGTTACGCCTGCACGTTTAGCTAATTCGCGAATTTCTGATTTATATAATCCAGCTTCTTGCAAGAGACTACGTACGCCTTCTTCATTACGCGCCTTCACACCTGGGCGATAATCATTGATATCATCCATAATCAACCCATCTGAAAGTACGGTAAATCCTTCGCTCTCTACATTCTTTTTAATCGTTTGATAGAGCATTTTCTTACTATAATACCAGCTATTTGGTGTATTTGAGGCGATATGTGGATCAGATAGTTCTTCCATTTCAAGCCCTAGCACACGCGCGCCCATTTCCGTTCCAAGGTCAATCGCTTCACTAAATTCACGGTCTGAGAACAACTCAGAGTTCACTACTGCTGCAATAACATTGTCACGTCCAAGTGTATCCACGGCGATTTTTAATAGGTAACTACTATCAATCCCGCCTGAATATGGGACAACGATTTTCCCAACTTCCTTCAGCAATTTGCGTAATCGTGCTTCTTTTTCATCCATTCTCGGTTCCTTCTTTCTTTATTAAAAGCTTTCGCGTCCTGTAAATTCTTCTAAATAAGCTTTATCTAATACCACTAATTTTTGATTGTGGATTTTAACCACGCCTTCTTCTTTAAGGTCATGAATAATACGGTTTACACTATTACGAGTTGAAATTCCGCAAAATCCTGCGATGTCCTCATTCGTAACGTTGAAATCAATAAGGATTCCGCCTTCAGCTTCTACCCCGAATTGATTCATCAATTTATATAGGAAGGAACACACTGCTCCTTTTTTTCCATTCATCGTCATATATTGCAACGACTCGATGGTTTCAGATAATTTATTACGGTAATATTCACGCACGTAATCTTGCAACTGTTGGTCGTTTTTCACATATTCCCAAAACTTAATACGAGGGATACGGTAAAACGTTGCTTCGTCGCTTTCGATACGGACGTTAAATGGTGCGGATGTGTAGTTTGACACCTCATCACGTACCAATGAAACAATATCGACCGGCGTCACATAATCTAAATTAAACTCACGGCCATCATTCATAATGATACTTGTCTTTACAACCCCATCGATTAACACATACGTATACGCTTGTTCCAAACCACGGTAAGCCAAGTACATATGTTTTTTCTTCTTTATAATAGGGGTATTTTCTTTTTCTAAAAAGTTGATTAAATATTCTTCGTTGTTCAAATTGAACACTCCTCTAATGCAAATTCCTATACACACTATTATCATCTTATCACAAAAAATAACGTTAACAAATGTTACTAACCTTTGAGACTTCCAAGTGCATTATTTTACGTATACTTATAATCGTATTAAAAATTTAAGGAGATGTTATCATGGTTGAAATCAAACTACCTTATGACAAAAAATCTATTACTGCTGTAATTCCTGACAAAAACTTTGCTGGATTACTTGAATCAAAAGCTGAAAACTACCACAACCCACTTTCTGAACAAGAAACAGTGGAAAAATCAATGGATAACCCAATTGGTAGCCAAACATTAGAAGAATTAGCAAAAGGTAAAAAAGATATCGTGTTAATCAGTTCTGACCATACTCGTCCAGTTCCTTCACATATCATTACACCAATCATTTTACGTCGTATCCGTAGCGTAAACCCAGACGCTCGTATCCGTATTTTAGTTGCGACTGGTTTCCACCGTCCTTCAACTCGCGAAGAGTTAATTAACAAATACGGTCAAGAAATCGTGGACAACGAAGAAATCGTAATGCACATTTCTACAAACGACGAAGACATGGTTAAAATCGGTCAATTACCTTCAGGTGGTGACTGCATCATCAACCGTATCGCTGCTGAAGCAGACTTATTAATCGCTGAAGGATTTATCGAAAGCCACTTCTTCGCTGGATTCTCTGGCGGACGTAAATCAGTCCTTCCTGGGGTTGCTTCATATAAAACAATTATGGCAAACCACAGTGGTGACTTTATCGACTCAGACAAATCACGTACTGGTAACTTAGACCACAACCCAATCCACGAAGATATGTTATACGCAGCACGTACTGCAAACTTAGCCTTCATCGTAAACGTTGTATTAGACGGTGAAAAACATATCATCGGTTCATTTGCTGGAGACATGGTTGAAGCGCATAAAGTAGGTTGCGAATTCATTCGTGAATTAGCTCATGTAACTAAGATCCCTTGCGACATCGCCGTTTCAACAAATGGTGGTTTCCCATTAGACCAAAACATCTACCAAGCTGTTAAAGGTATGACTGCTGCTGAAGCGACAAACAAAGAAGGCGGCGTGATTATCATGGTTGCTGGATGTCAAGATGGTCACGGTGGTGAAGGTTTCTACCGTAACTTAGCAGACGTTAAAGATCCTAAAGATTTCTTAGACCAAGCAATTAACACTCCAAGACTTGAAACAGTTCCAGACCAATGGACTTCACAAATCTTAGCGCGTATTCTAGTGCATCACCACGTAATCTTTGTATCTGACTTAGTTGAACCAAGTCTTATCACAAACATGCATATGGAATTAGCGAAAACATTTGACGAAGCTCTTGCACGTGCCTTCGAACTTCAAGGAGCAGACGCAAAAGTAACAGTTATCCGCGATGGATTATCTGTTATCGTTGAAGATAAATAATATGAAACAAGAAGAAATCCTACAACAAGTTAAAGATGGACGCCTCTCAATTGAAGAAGCGTCCACCCTTCTGAAAGGGATTGAAGACATTGGTTACGCGGCCATTGATCTTTCTCGCCAAAAGCGCAATGGATTCCCAGAAATCATCTATGGTGAAGGAAAAAACATTGAGCAATTGATTGGCATCATCACGGCAATGAATGAACATAAAACAGCCATTCTTGCGACACGTGTGAACGCTGAAAAAGGGGAAGCTCTAAAATCTGCTTTCCCTGAAGGCGTCTATGAACCACTCGGACGTACCTTCGTCCTTAACCCAATCGCACCAAAACATGAACACTACATCGCAGTCGTAACAGCTGGCACAAGCGACATTCCGGTTGCCGAAGAAGCAGCTGTCACTGCTGAGACATTCGGAAATCACGTCAAACGTATTTACGACGTCGGAGTTGCGGGGATTCACCGCCTCTTCAATCGTCTCGAAGACATCCAAGGCGCTAGCGTCGTGATTGTCATCGCCGGTATGGAAGGTGCGCTTGTAAGTGTCGTTGGCGGTTTAGTAGACGTTCCTGTGATTGCCGTTCCAACCAGCATCGGATACGGAACGAATCTTCAAGGCGTGACGACTTTACTCAGCATGCTGACATCTTGCGCAAGCGGCGTTACTGTCGTGAACATCGACAACGGTTTTGGCGCAGCCTATTCAGCAAGCATGATTAACAACATTCGAGGAGGACTCGCATGAGCACATTATATTTAGAACCATTTTCTGGGCTGAGCGGTGATATGCTAAATGCTCTTCTACTCGATTTAGGAGCCAACCGCAAGCATCTTGAAGAAGCCCTTAAGACGATTTCGCTCGACGGTTATCATCTTCATGTTGACCGCATCGCGAAAAGCAGTATTTGGGGAACAGACTTCGATGTGCATATGGAACATGGTGAAAAAGACCATGGAATCGCTGGTGACTTTGATCATCACCATCACGACCACGAACATGGCCATGAACATCACCACCATGAGCATGAGCACGAACATACACACGCTCATTCACATACGCACGAAGAACACACACATGCACACACTCATTCTCATGAGCACACGCATGAACATTCACACGAACATGACCACGATCATCACCACGAGCACGAACATACTCACGACGGTCATTCTCATGAACATACACATAATCATCATCACCATCACGGCGAAGTTCGTGGGTTGAAGGAAATCGAAACGATTATTCTTTCAAGTGGTGTTAGTGACTTTGTAAAAGAAAAAAGTTTGGAAGTATTCCGTGACATCGCACAAGCGGAAGCAAACGTACACCAAATGCCTGTGGAGGAAATTCACTTCCACGAGGTTGGCGCAACAGACTCTATCATCGACATCATGAGTTTCTTCATTTTGTGGGAAACACTCGACATCGATGCGGTTTACAGCACTGCTGTCAAAGAAGGTAGCGGCACAATTACCGTTGCACATGGAGTCATGCCTGTACCAGTACCTGCCGTGATGCAATTAAGACTCGGGACTGCCATTCCATTCTCACAAGACTTTGACATTCATACAGAGCTTGTGACACCAACCGGCCTTGCTCTCTTTAAGGCCATTCGCCCAGTGTTTGCACAACCTTCACACCTAACTGCTACAAAAGTCGGTTACGGTTTTGGGAAACGCGACACGGGTAAATTTAATGCGTTACGCGGAACACTCTTAGAGAAAAGTTCACTTTCTCATCAAGTCGTGACTTCCAATAACGATGAAATCATTCAAATCGATACAACGATCGATGACCAAAGCGGTGAAGAGCTTGGATACATCATGAGCCTTTTATTAGAAGAAGGCGCGCTTGATGTGCATTATACTCCCATTTACACAAAGAAAAACCGTCCGGCAACACATCTCACACTTCTCATTCAAGAAGGCGACCTCGAACGGTTTACAGCCATTTTATTCGAACAAACATCAACGATTGGCTTTCGTTATCAAAACGTCCAACGTAAAGTCATGACGCGCACTTTCGAGACGCAACAAACGAGCCTCGGAGCTGTGAAAGTAAAGAAAAACCAATACGGTACTGTTACAAAATCAACATTAGAATATGAAGACTGCGCCCGAATCGCCCATGAAACAGGATTATCGATTCAAGCCGTCTATCAACAATTAATAAAAGAATTACATTAAGGAGAATCAACCAATGGATCAAACATTTATGCATTTATTATTATCAGAATTTATGGGAACAGCCCTCATGATTATCTTCGGGGTCGGCGTACACTGTGATGACGTCTTGAAGAAAACTAAATACGCTGGAACAGGTCACTTATTCGCCATCACAACATGGGCATTCGGTATCACTGTTACTTTATTCATCTTCGGTGGTGTAAGTATCAACCCTGCTATGGCGCTTGCTAAAGTAGTTTTAGGAGTACTTCCTGCAGAACAATTCATCCCTGTTGCTATCGCTGAATTCTTAGGAGCATTCGCTGGTGCGGTGATCGTATGGTTCATGTACGCAGACCACTTCACAGCTTCTGAAGGTCAAGTAGACGGAATCGCAATCCGTAACATCTTTTCAACAAACCCTAACTTACGTAACTTACCACGTAACTACTTCGTCGAAGCATTTGCAACTTTCATTTTCTTAACAGCTATCTTAGCAACTGAAAATGTAAACAAAGAATTATTACCAATCGTGGTTGGTTTAATCGTATGGGCTGTCGGTATGGGTCTTGGAGGTACAACTGGATTCGCGATGAACCAAGCTCGTGACTTAGGACCTCGTCTTGCTTACCAATTATTACCAATCAAAGACAAAGTCAATAACGACTGGCAATATGGATTATTAGTACCTGGTACTGCTCCATTCATCGGCGCTGTATGTGCTGCATTGTTCGTTCGTTACTACTTAGGTTACTTTATCTAAAATGATATCTGTAAAAAAAATACGCGGAAGAGAATACTATTCTCTTCCGCTTTTTCTATATCATTTACTGATTCTTTTCTTTTATCAATTGCTCTAACTGCGGGGACCAACTGCCTCCGCCAGAATTTAATTTCCCGTCAGAGTCACTTTTATGTAAAAACACGGATACTGTATACTCTTTATGATCATTTACATACAAATACACAATAATCCCGCCCATCGGATTCTTCTCGAAGGATGAAATTTCATATGATTGAATCACTCCCTGTTGTGTAAAAACATCTTTATCTATATACCTTAAATCTTTCTCGTATACTGCCTTAGCTTCTTCACTATTCACAATCGAATTCATCTTCATTTGCTCTGTATATCCTAGGACTTTAAAACCAACAAATACAATAGCCACCACTACAAGCAATGCAGCTATTCCTTTTCCCATGCACTTAAACATCCTCGCTACAAACTCCTTTTTATCGTTATCAGTTATAGTATAACAAAAAATTTCTTATACAAAAACAGCCGACTATTTCTAGTCAGCTGTGTCATTTTTACTTGCATCAATAATTTTCTTACGGTAATCCTTGTTTCGTCTCAGCGTGAAATAGTCTGGAACGGGATCTTGGCCACCGCGAATAAATGGATGGCATCTGCAAATGCGTCCGCATCCCATCAATACGCCTTTTAGCGCGCCATGTTTTTCAACTGCCTGAATCATATAGCTCGAGCAGGTTGGTCTGTAGACACATGAAGGCGGGAATAAGGGAGAAATCCACTTTTGATATCCACGCACGAGTGCAATCATGATTTTTTTCATATCGATACTGCTTTCTTAATTAAATAATCTGAAGAAGGCTTGCGTTCCTTCTGCTGCAATCACTGTATAAACGTAAAGTGTGACTGGTTTTGCGATTAAACAAATGGCCACGAATTTCTTAAAGGTCATATGACTGAGCCCTGCCACCATACATAGGAAATCATCTGGGAATCCAGGAAGAACCAGTGCACCAAAGAAGAAGCGCTCGAAGTGTTTCCCTTTGTCCAAATAACCGATGTATTTATTGTACGTATCATCATCTACGAACGCCTTCGCCAACGTCTCACCGTAGCGACGAGCTAACCAGAAGTTGATACAAGAACCAATCATGATTCCCACAAAATTATAAATCCAGCCGTAAAGAGGCCCGAATACGATATGCCCGATGACACAAGTTAAGCCTCCCGGAATAATCGGGTAAACCACTTGGGTAATTTGAATCAGGATAAAAATCAAAATCCCTACCCAACCTGAATGGGAAATGCTTTCACGGAACGGTCCGTCTATTGCGAAATAATCATTCTTGGCCACGAGCCATCCTAAAATAATCGTTAAAATAATCCCGATAATCGTCACGATACGAATGATTTTACGATTGAGTTCTATTGCTTTTTGAGTGTCCACGATGTACTCCTTTTTTTGTTGTTACATGCATTATAACAGAGATTGCTAAAAGTTCCTTAGCAACTTTCTTAGATTTTGTTTAAGATTCACTCTCTTACAAATTCCAAGGTTTCACAACAGTGATATGTTCCATCAATGCTTCTTGTCGTCCAAGTTGCTCCAAGCGGGCCTTACGACGTTCTTCGTAGCCGCTGCAGATGAATTTCTCTTCATCGGTTTCTGGAACGATGGCATCCACTGTAAAATCACCTTCGCCTTCACGAGGAAGTGCCACGAATGTCCAGAAGCTTGTCGCTGCTAAATAGCGCTCGCCGTTCAAGACATCTTCTCCGACCACTTTACAGAAGACTTCCATACTCTTCTTTCCTGTCCCTGAGATATACGTCTCCACGCAGACAGAATGTCCTAATGGAAGTGGTTTTAAATAGTTCATCGCGTCCACCGATGCCGTTACCGCAAGACGACGGCAATGACGGGATACCGTAATCGACGCACAGTCATCAATAATTCGTGTTAAATTCCCTCCGAATAAGGTGTTATGCATATTCACATCGAACGGGAAAATTCTACGTGCTTGAATTGCACGTGTTTGGCTACATGTTTTTGTACTCATTTGATTAGCTCCTTGGATAGTTTACTGTTTCATTCTAACACGAAACTAAAATGCGTTCAAAGACACTAGATTAACTGTGATTTCTACGAATCCTTCGGATTTAATTATAATAGCTGTAACGTTGCACCGGTTCGAGCCTTACGTCTCTCACCTTCAAAGCCTCAAAGAGGGCGTATGGAATAAATTCCAACGCCCTCTTATTCATTTTGATGCATATTCACGTTACTGCTATTATAAAATCCGAGGATTCTCCGAAATCATATTATAAGTGTTCTTCTCTCTTCCACACTAAAAGCAATATCCACATCCGTTATTTTTTCTTTGATCGTTTGGCTTCGTGAATCAGCTTCAACGCTCTCTTTCTTGTTTTGATGTTTGGGCTCTTCATTTGACGATAAGCCGTTGCTAAATCTTGTTTCATTTGCCTTACCTCCTCTTTTACCAGCTTGCTTTTTGAACGCCTGGAATCAATCCTTGATGCGCTAATTCTCTAAACTTAATACGAGACATTCCAAATTTACGCATCACTCCTCTTGGGCGACCATCGATTTCATCACGACGGTTGAGGCGGTTCGGATTGGAATCTTTAGGGAGTTTTCTTAAGCCTTCAACGTCTCCAGCTTGCTTCAAGGCATAGCGTTTTTTAGCGTAACGTTCGATGAGAGCTTGCTGTTTTTGATATTTTGCAATTTTAGATTTCTTTGCCATTTTCTTCTCTTCTTTCTAAATCGAAATAATTACGTTTTACATTGTATCAATTGTTCCTTTTAAAATCAAGTGGTTTAAACTAATAAAAAAAGAGAGCTTTTTTTCAAAGCTCTCTTATCTTATATTTGGATTCTAAAAATTAGTCAATTCCAACTTCTTTGCGAACAACGTCAGCAATACGTGTTACGTAGTCGTGAACGAGTTCATCTGTTGGGGCTTCCACCATGACACGAACAAGCGGTTCTGTACCACTTGGACGTACAAGAACGCGTCCGTTTCCTGCCATTTCTGCTTCAACAGCATCGATGACTTCTTTAATCGCTGGAACTTCCATCACGCCATTTTTATCGCTCACACGGATGTTCACTAATTCTTGTGGGTATGTTGGTACTTCACTTGCTAATTCACTTAATGATTTACCAGTTTGTTTCATTACATTCATTAATTGAATTCCTGAAAGTAAGCCGTCTCCTGTTGTGTTTAAATCAAGGATAACGATATGTCCTGATTGTTCTCCACCGAAGTTGTAGTTGTTTTTACGCATTTCTTCAACAACGTAACGGTCACCTACAGCTGTTTGAAGGGCAACCATGCCTTCCGCTTCTACTGCTTTATGGAATCCTAAGTTACTCATCACAGTTGATACGATTGTGTCTTTGCTTAGCGTTCCTTGGTTCTTGAAGTGTTTACCAAGGATGAACATGATTTTATCGCCATCAACGATTTCGCCATTTTCATCCACTGCGATACAGCGGTCGCCGTCTCCATCGAAGCTTAATCCAAGGTCTGCGCCTGTTTCTTTCACGAATGCCACTAATGCTTCTGGATGTGTTGATCCAACGCCATCGTTAATGTTCACGCCATTTGGTTTGTCTCCCATTGTGTGGAAATCTGTGTCTAAGTCAGCGAATAAACGTGTTAACATTGAAGCTGTTGCTCCGTTTGCGCCGTCTAAAGCGACTTTCATGCCTGATAATGAATCCACTGTATTTTGTAGGAATTGGCTGTATTTCAATCTTCCTTCTAAATACTCATCCACTGTTCCTAATGCATCTGTAGAAGGACGTGGTAATGTGTCTTCCTCAGCATCTAGTAATGCTTCGATTTGTGCTTCAGTTTCGTCGGTTAATTTGAAACCGTCTGCACCAAAGAATTTAATTCCGTTATCTTGTGCTGGGTTGTGTGACGCTGAAATCATAACCCCAGCTACAGCCCCTTGCATACGTGTTAAGTACGCAACACCTGGAGTTGGAATGACTCCAAGTTGCATCACTTCAATCCCTACAGAAAGTAATCCTGCGATTAAAGCATGCTCTAATAATTGACCTGAAATACGAGTGTCACGACCCACTAATACGCGCGGATGTGCGTTTCCTTCTGCTTGTTGCAATAAAACGTAACCACCGTAGCGACCTAGTTTAAATGCTAATTCAGGTGTTAATTCTGCATTCGCTACTCCGCGAACGCCATCTGTTCCAAAATATTTCCCCATTGTGTTGTTCTCCTTCACCCGTTATTGGGCTTGTGTTGTTTGTTCTTTTGTGGTTTCTGTCGGTTCTTCTGTAGTCACAGTTTGTGTAGTCGACGCTTCTGTCGCCGTTAAACTGTTATTTGTCACCGTAATTGTAACCTCGATAGTTTCAGGTGAAATGCTATGCACCCCTGAAGGCAGCGTCAACGTAATTGTTTTCGTTGTCGACTGCTTAATATTGCTCACGTCCACCACTACAGGTATAGCCGTGATTTGATCTAAGCTCGATTGAGCTCCTAAAATTGTAACTTGCTTAGTAGTAGAATTCAATAAATATGAATAGCCTGGTGACTTCCCTGTCGTTGTTAAGATTAACGGAACCGTCTTTTGACTCGATGAAATTGGCACGCGAACTTGCACGCGTTCTGGATCAATTTTCACCGCTACAGGTTTGCCTGTTGCGTCAAGCGCTTGTAATTGAGCCGTAGTCGTATAGTCTGTTTTCGTTCCTTCAGGAATCGCCACATTTGCGACTACTTTTTCGACTTGGTTCACGATGGATGTTGCTGCTTTCACCGTTACAGTGGCTGGTGAAGCGACTCCTTCGCCGACTTGATAGCCATTTCCAATACTTGAAGCATCGGCCTTCACGACAACTGGAACTTCCTTCGTTGTGATTTTTTCGATGTTAATTTCTACTGTTTCTGGAGACACAATTCCATGGACTCCTGTAGGTAATCCTGTCACCTCAAGTGTGATGGTGTGTTTTCCTTCGCCTAATTCTGTTAAATTAGGTGTTTTTACACGATATGTTCCATTTCCTGTTGTGCTTAAAAGTAAGCTACTAGAGCCTTCAAGTCGTAATGCAACAGAATCTGGTAGCCCTGTGACAGCATATTCATCACTGTTGATATCCACGTAAATCGGTACATTCGAGATCGTATTCGAACTTGATTGTGGATTTAATGATGATGAACGCAAGCCCCCATTTGCATCGGTTGCTAACGCGAAGAGGAAGATAGTTAAAATAAACGACATCACTAGTAAAAATGATTTACGATTCATCCATTCAGCCATTTGAACGACCTCCTTTGAAGAAGTCACGGACCCAACGGACAATCGTTGGTTCTGCATCTCCTTGGTCTTCAACCACTAGCTGTTCAGATAGAACGGCTACTAATTCGCTTGAACTTAGCTCACGGTGTAATTTTTCGCGAATCGCAACGCTGACTTTCCCTGTTTCTTCAGAAATGATAATCGTAATCGCATCGCTCACTTCACTAAGTCCGATGGCTGCACGGTGACGTGTTCCTAATTCTTTCGGAATCATCTTGTTTTCTGAGAGTGGCAAGTAGCACGCTGCTGCGGCAATCTTGTAGTCACGAATAATCACGGCCCCATCGTGAAGCGGTGTGTTTGGAATGAAAATATTCGTAATCAACTGATTCGAGATATCTGAATGAATCGGAATCCCTGTATTGATAAACTCTTCTAGTGAGTTACCTTGTTCAATCGAAATCAACGCCCCAATACGACGTTTCGCCATATACTGAATCGCTGTATTCAATTCGGAAATCATGACTTCTGCTTCGTTAGCACTTTCGTATTTACGAGAGAAGAAGTTCGAACGACCGATGTGCTCTAACCCGCGACGAATTTCCGGTTGGAAAACGATTAGTGCCGCCACAACTCCCCATTGAATCACGAAGTTCATAATCCAGTCCAAGGTATTTAAGCCTAGGAAGAAGCTGAGGAACTTGATAGCTGCGATCACCGCAATTCCCTTCATTAGGTTAATCGCACGAGTTCCTTTAATAATGACTAAAATATTATAGAGTATATACCACACAATCAGAATATCAATCAGATTGCGAAAACTCCCCCATGAAAATAAACTGTTCCAATTTATTTGCATAAAGTTAACCTCTCTTCCACCAATATGTACCTTTCTATTATAGCACAGATAGCCCCTAAACTAAAAAGTGCACGACTATTCATATAACAATAAAAATCAAGTGAGTTAAAACGCAAATGTTCTCACAGATTTCGGAAATCAACCATTTACAAAAACGCTTACATATGTTAACCTGAGCTTGAAATACCACTACAAAATAACATCCATTCAAAAGGAGGATCTATAATGAAAGACGATCGTAAAGGATATATTATTGCTGGAGTTTTAGGATTGCTCACTTATTTTGTAGGAACTACCATTTACTATCTTTTAACTCATTAATCTCAGACACTCTCTACATTGATATGTATAGAAATTACCTAAGACCGTATCAGGAGGTCTAGTATAAAATAAATAAGCGTTCATCCTTTTCAAGATGAACGCTTATTTTCTTTTATACTTCCTCAACATTTGCAATGTAGTAAGAATATCCACCTGTCACTGCGATTAAGATAATCATAATCATCGTTGCGACAAGGATTGCAACATTATTTCCCATGAAGATTCCTGTAAGCATCATGAGGATACCTGCCACTACAGAGGCAATTCCGAAGAAACGTTGCGTTTTACGGAAGGCTACGTCATTGTTTTTCAACCATGAAGCACGGAATCCGAAGTGTTTTGAATTCTCTTTGATTTTTGGCGCTAGATTTCCAATAAGGATAAAGAATACCCCTAGAATAAATGTTAGGAAACGGCTCATTTGCGCGCCGACTGTCATCCCTCCTAGGTATAACCAGAATTGGAAGTAAGCAATGACGTTCAATAATAATAAGAGAATCCAGCTAATCGAACGAGCTGTTCTTACATTTCCCCCTGATAGTTTTGGTGATGAGCTCGCAATACGAATCCCAAACCCAAGAATCGCTACAAGGATTGGGAAAAGAAAGATTGAGAATCTACTTGCTGTTGCTGTCACATTTCCCGCCAAGTCCATACGCGATACAATCGTTTCAGGTAAGAACCATACCACAAAGAGTGATACAACGAGTGGTGCGAACATCAATGCGAGATAGGCATATTTTTTAAATTGTTTTACTTGTTCCATGTTATTTTCCCCCAATAATTTGATTGATCCATACAATCGCTTCGTCCAGTACGGTCAAATTCAATTCATAATAAATAAAGTTTTTATAGCGTGTTTCGTAGATTAAATCAGCGTTTTTTAGCTTTCTAAGGTGATAGGATAAGGCTTGCGGCGTCATCCCAATCATCGTGGCAAGGTCACCGGTGTTGGTCTTCCCTTTTCGCAGGATTTCCAAGATTTGGCGACGCGTTTCATCAGAAAGAGCGGCCATTACTTCGTTCACTGCCATGATCTCATCTTCTTTCTATTTAAATTTATCTTTAATTAGAGTATACTCTTGCGATTCGTAAAAAGCAATAGTTATTTAAAAATATTTTTTAATAACTTTAGAATCAAAAGATGATACCTTCGGTTTCTTACGGATTTTTTCATCATCGCGGTAACGATAGAATCCGTAAGTTCCTTCGGTATCATCTTCTTAAACTTGTTATTCTCTTAAATTAAAGCGCGTCGCTTAAGCGGGCGAACTCTTCAATCGTCAATGTTTCGGCACGTCTAGATGAGTCAATACCTGCAGCTTCTAATGCAGCAGCTAAACTTTCTTTTGTATGGCCATTCCCAACGTATGCTTTGGCTAAATTATTCCAGAGCGTTTTACGACGTTGCACGAAGCTATTTTTCACGAGCGCGAAGAATTTCGCTTCGTCTTTCACTTCCACGAGTGGTTTTTCACGACGTTTCAATACTAAAATCGCAGAATCCACATTCGGAGCTGGATTGAAGACCGTCTTCGGCACGATAAATCCAATGCTCGCCTCGCAGAAGTATTGAATCGCAATCGTTAGTGATCCATACGCCTTCGAATTTGGCTCAGCTGTCATTCGTTGCGCCACTTCTTTTTGCATCATCATCGCAAACCCATCGATTGGTAATTTCGATTCCAATAAGTTCATAATGATTGGTGTTGTAATATAGTACGGCAAGTTGGCCACGACTAATAACGGCTCATTAATGTCGAAATGCTCTCCGATGACTTGTTCTAAGTCGACGTCCAAGATGTCGCTATGAACTACTGTTACATTATCGTATGGGGCCAATGTTTCATCGAGCACCGGCAACAAACGACCATCGATTTCAAACGCCAGCACTTGTTTGGCTTCTCTTGCTAGACGTTCGGTCAACGCACCAATCCCTGGTCCGATTTCAATAACGTTTGTCGTTTTGTCGACTCCCGCCACCTCTAGCATACGCGTTAAAATATTCGGTTCAATCAGGAAGTTTTGCCCTAGACTCTTTTTTACCGTTAGCCCATGACGTTCCATAATCTCGCGCGTTCTTTTCGGCGTCGCGATATCCTTTATTTCATTCATGTTTGTCCTCATTTTCTAAGACAGCCTCGAGTGCCGCCCTTAATTGTTCTTCTGTAATACCAAATAATTGTAATCTTTTCGCGAACTGTTTTCCATTCGTATGGCCAATTTTTAGAAAATCCGCCACCTTTTGACGTCTCGTTGCTGAATCTGGTCGTCCGATAAACCCAAGCGCCATCAGTGTTGCCTGTGAAATCACTGGCTCTCCTGTTTCTGTTGAAATCTCATGCACCGATTCGAGCGCTCGCTGAATCGCTTCGGTACTCGCGTGTTCCACCCCAAGACTCTTATGATTGTCCTTTCTGACGGCTTCTGCACGTTCGATAAAAGCATGCTTCACGCCAGGTACGCGCTCTTGAATGATGTTGCGAATACGAGTTCCAGGATAATCAGGGTCCGTAAATACAATCACTTCACGCGTTTGGAGCGCCTTTTGAATGAGCGCAATCGTTTCTTCGTCAATCGCTGAACCGTTCGTTTCAATCGTCTCGATATCCGGATAGATTTCTCTCAAGCGTCTTGTATCGTCTCGCCCTTCTACGACAATGACTGGATTCATAGCAAGCCTCTTTCTTCCATACGGAATAGCTTGATGGCATTTTGTGTTGTTTGGGCCGCCACTTCTTCCCAAGCAAGGCCACGTTCTTTGGCGATCGTTTCAACCACATAGCGCGTATAACCGGGTTCGTTTCTCTTTCCACGGTATGGCACTGGGGCTAAATACGGTGCGTCGGTTTCCACTAGCATACGGTCGAATGGAACTAATTTTGCACATTCGCGAACTTGCGGCGCATTTTTGAACGTCGTCACACCGCTAAAGGAAATATGCATGCCTAAGTCCAAGAAACGCTTCATAAATTCCACGTCGCCATTATAACTATGCATAATGCCCCCGATATCTTGAATGCCTTCTTCTTTTAGAATCTTGTAGCAATCTTCAGTCGCATCACGATTATGAATTACAATCGGCAGTTTCATTTCTTTAGCAATCGCGATTTGGCGACGGAACACCTTATCTTGTTCCTCGGGCGTTGAATCTTTCCAATAATAATCCAGACCCATTTCCCCCATCGCAACCACTTGCGGATGTGTCAAACGTTGCTGTAGCCATTCCTCGATTTCAATATTGTAGCGGTAAGCCTCGGTTGGATGCCATCCGATAATCGAAACCACTTCTTTGAACTCTTCGCTAAGCTCCAGACTACGCGTAATCGTGTCCGTATCGAATCCCACCACCGCAAAACGCGTCACTGCTAGCTCCTTTGCACGCGCGATGACCTCTTTTTCTTCTCCTTCAAACGCAGATACATTTAAATGCGTATGCGTATCAAAAATCATAATTTCGCCTCTTATCTTGTTGCGCCATTTAAGAATGGGTTTGTCGCAATTTCATCTTTTAGCGTTGTTGGTTCCCCGTGTCCTGGGAAAATCACTGTTTCAGCAGGTAACGGCAATAAGTATTTGTGGATGCCTTCCATTAACTCCTTATGGCTTCCGTATGGGAAATCACTACGTCCAACGCTGCCTTTAAACATCACGTCTCCGCCGATGACAAATCCATTTTCTCTAAAAATAAAGATGGTTCCACCAGGAGAGTGCCCTGGAATGTGTGCTAATTCTGGTTCAAAGCTTCCGATTTTCCATTTGCCCATTTCTTTAGGGAAATAACCGTCCGCTGGCTTCACTGTAATATTTTCGCCAGAGTAGTATGAACGGTTCAATTCTGGATCATGTAAAAATACTTTCTCCAACTCGTTCATATACATTGGAATATTGTACTCTTCACGAAGTGCGTCAACGGCTCCGATATGGTCTCCGTGCGCATGTGTTAGTACAATCGCAACAGGTTTCAATTCTTCTTCTTTAATTAGTTGTTTGATGTCCTCGGCTTGAGCGCCTGGGTCAAAAATCACTGTTTCTTTATTATCGTCAATTAAAAAGTAGACATTTTCTTCTAAACGTCCTACTGGAATGCTTAATAACTCCATTTGGTTTCCTCCTGTAATTTTAATTCTTTTCTTTTAATAAATGAATCTCCATTTCCAAGGCTTCAATAGTTGCCATCATTGTCTCAAATGCCGGAGCCTCTCCGAAAAACATTTCTTCCATTCTATCATAATCGGATTTGAGTTCACTCAATCGATATGAATCTGGTAATAAACGAATTTTTCCCAAAGTAGCTTCCTCATAATGTGCCCATTTTCTCGGATAAAATTTTTCTTTAAAATCCACGACTTTCTTCAGCAACTCCATCTGTTCTAAGGATGATTTCTTATACTTCGTTCGAGCAATACAATAAACATCATAATAATGCCTAGCATACCGAAGAGGAATCTTACTATTCTTTGGTCGATGTGCTTCATGATGTAGAATTGTTAATTTTTCCCAAAAAGTTCGCTCTGGAAGAACTGCTCTAACAGAAATGCCTTGCCCAATAAATAGCTGTGGATATACTTTCCAGATTTCAGGAACAACATCTAGCCTTTCAGAAGGAGTCCAAGCTGCAAGAGCTCCAATCTCTATACGTACCACCGGTTTCACATAATCAATTTGATACTTTGAAGCATACTCAAATAAAATAGTTTGTGGATTTTGAATATCTATCTCTATTTTAACCGGTTCTTCCAATATCTTTGAAAAATCTGCTCTCATTTGCGACAATAATTTTTCAGCAATAAAGATTGCAGTTCTTTGATTCAATTCAGCTCCAAATTGTTGCTGTTTCCTATTTGAGCGCTCGTTCCAAGGTTCATCTTTTTCATAACCTAGCACTCGCCAATCGAGAATTAGATCAATATCTTCTGAAAAGCGTTCGATTAGTTGATAACATTTGGACAGACTTGTTCCTCCTTTAAAAGAGAAACTCTCTTTCCATTTACTATATGAGAACAAATAATTCAAAATAAAACAAACCCAATAATCTTTTTCTAAGATTCTCTCGCTGACTCCTAATCGATTAGAAGCATTTCTTAGAACAGATTCCAGCTCTTGACTCTTCACTAATTTAAACGTAAACATCAGATTATTCCCCTATCTTTCGAATGATTCTATAAACCCAGGCAGTCGTAGATTTACTTTCTTCTAAAAGTCGAATTCGATCTTGCTCACTTAACTTATTTCTCAATAATTCAATATGCCGCTGTGTAATATGTTCCTTCCCAAGGGCCTTTATAGCCTGCACTATCATTGCTGTTAAAGTAGACATTCTAGAAATTTCACTATTACTCGTTTTTTTGAACCTAATTGTAGTATATCCGAATGTATACTCTGCATATCGTCCATCAGAAATATATAACCACTTATTTGGAACTTGCGTTGATAAACCCAACAAATTCAAAGCAGTATTTCCAGAAGGAGCAATCGTCCAGTTGTGCTTCCTCGCTATGGCTGTAGCTACTTCATTGGCTGATGGAGATTCATACTCACCTACTATTTCAATGAATTTTGGATTATAATATACGCCATTGATTATTCTTTGAATTTCACCATTTTCCACCATTCGATTTATCGTTTTTCGCACAGTTTCATAATCAGCAATATCAAGAAAATCGTTTACTATGAAAATAGCATTTTCGGGCATCGAGGCAATCCTTTCCCAAATAGCAAACTTATAACTAGTCATACTTCTTCCTCCCTTGTCCCAAAAATTATATACTTTTTGGGACAAATTAGCAACTGCTTCTTTTTCACCTCTGTCCATCAAAAAACGCCCAAGCATCGTGCTCGGACGTCTGTTGATTAATCATTGATTAATTTTTTCAAATCGATGGCTTTGTTTAATGCCGTCATCAACGGAATACCCGCTAATAATACGACGATTTCGCCAAAAAATGTTTGCGCGTAACTTAACCAGAATGGTAATTCTAGCACTAAGTTCAATTCAATCGCTACTAAGAAAATCATCACACTGAAGACACCTGCTAAAACAAACATACGTGTTTTAACATCTTTCACTGATTTGAAGATCAATGCGCTGATTGCGAATGAAACAATAGTATGTCCTAATCCGAATACTAAGTCGTGCCAACCTAGACCAGACGCTGACATAAATACTGAGTTGACAAGTAATACACCGGCAACCACACCGATTCCGTATTTTCTGTCAAAAGCGAATAAGTGGTTCAACATTTCCGCAATACGGAATTGAATATTTCCAAATGCCATAAATGCTGTTAATGATGTAACGACCACATATAGCGCTGCGACGATTGCGTTAATCACAATCAATTTTGTTTTTTTATTTTGCATGTTACTGCCTCCTAGTTTTTTTATTGAGGGATGGTTTCGAACCTCATCGGCAAAAAAATCGCCACGAGCTATTGTACTACAAACCGTTTCAGATTGGTAGTCATAGCATTAAAAATAACTAGCAAAATAAATTTATCTACTTTTAATATCACCCTTCTCCAATATAGTCTTTAAATTTCTTCTTGCACCGCTTATGAGCTCCCTTGATGGACGTGACCGATTTATCGAAATGGTCCGCCATCTCCTCAAAAGTCGCACCGTCCAATACTCCTAAAAACACATCCCTTTCAAAGCGGGAAAGGTGATGAAAGTATTCCTCCGCTTCTTCATGCAGAAGCACTTGCCGCTCGCACGAATCCACCGATGCTGAGAGCAATGCGAGTTCCGCCTTTTCACCGCGAACGACTAACTCATGGGGAATGAGTCGCTGCCTGTGTTCCCGGCGCAGGCACTCCACTGCTAGATTCTTCAGGCAACGCTGGTAGTAGCCAGCAAATGAGACGGCATGGTTTTCATCGTATTTATGCACCGCCCGAAGCATCATAATTCGAGCCTCTTGCGCAAAATCGTCCTGATCCATTTCATGAAAAAAATAATGGTGATGAATGCTCATAATCAATGGATCAAAACGCCTCAATAATTCGGTTATCGCTTCCTCTTCATCCTCCTTTGCTAAATGGACAACCTCCGCTAACCCTTTTTCTTCCATAAAATATCCTCCTATTTTAGTGTCAGCTCTAGTATATCCGCAGAAATACGCAAAAAACCTTGTCTTTCTCATAGAAAAACAAGGTTAAAGATGAATTGTTCGAATCGTTTGTTTTGAAAAGTAACTGTCGGATTAATTCCTACCCTTTCTTCAAAGAGCAATAAACCTATTCTTTTTCTCCGACCTTCTTGAAATAATGAACGCCGTACGTTTGGAAGAAATCTACTTTCAATTGTACAAATCGTTTCAAATCGCGCAATAACTGGTATAACTGCGCACGTTTTTCGAATTCACGGCGCGTTTGTGGCAGTGGCCGTTCACGAAATTGTTCCAACAAGTCTTCAATGTCATCGATTAATTGACTCGCGGTATTTTGTTCCGCCAACTGCTGTGCGGTCTGTTTAAACATCTCCGACAGAATCGCCATCTCTTCGCCGTCCCAGCGGAATTCATTTAAGTTAGCAGCCATGATTTCTAACAACTTGCTTTGATCGCGGCGCATTTCAAAATATTGATAATCGTAAGTCACTTCTTTTGTTAAATGGTTCTCTGCTTCGAGTCTGACATATTCGCGTGCCTCGCTTAATTTTTCCTTCAACAACTGAAGCACTTCGCCATCATTTTTCCCGTTTCCAATCGTCAGGAATCCCGACATTTTCAAGAGAACCTCACGCATCTTATCCTCGATTTCCTCTCGGACACGTTCGATTTCTTGGCGATACGACGGCATATACCAGTTCAGTAAAATCGCCACGCCGGCCCCAATGGTAACCAGCAAGAGTTCATTGACGAAGAGTTCGAAAGTGAGTTGTTGCTGCGTCCAAAGATGAATCACGAGGACGGTACTTGGCGCCACGCCGATGTCCACTTTTAAAAGATACGCTAAAGGAACGTAGCAAAGAAGATACAACCCGAAACTGGTCACGTCGAATCCAAAAACAGCGAATATCCCCATTCCAATCACAAGCGCTAAAACGGCTGCCGCAAGCCTTTGACCGGTTGCCGCAAGCGAAACCTTCTTTGTGTCCATGACACTAAGAATCGCAATAATAGCTGCTGCAGATGGTGTCGATAACTGAAGGGCCTGTGCCACGAGTAGCGCCACAAATGCCGATACAATGACCTTTGCAATTTTAAGCTTCATGCCTTTCTCCTTTCATGACTCTGTCTTTTACCACGCTATGCCCTTCAAGAGTTAGGAGCGCGCGTTTTCGTTCCACGCCTCCTGCATAACCTGTTAATGCTCCTGTTGTGGCTACGACGCGGTGGCATGGCACAAAGAGACTGATGGGGTTTCTTCCGATGGCTGTCCCCACCGCACGCGAGGAAGTCTTTCGCCCTAGCTTTTCGCCGACACGTTCGGCCACGTCTTTATACGTCCACACGGTTTGATAGGGGATTTCTGTTAAGACGGCCCACACCGCTTTTTGGAAGGCTGTCCCTCCTACAAATGCAATCGGCACAGCAGACGCAACATCGTCCACTCCTTGGAAATAGTCTTCCAGCGCCTGTTTTACATGCTTCCACAACGGCAACGAATCGTCCCATATTGGTTTTTCCACAAAGGCGCACTCGTATTTTTGCCCTGCAAACCATAATCCCGTCAACGACTGCCCGTCGCTAGATGCAATGATGGTTCCTAATGGTGTTTCTATCTTCGTTAAAACCGCCATGGCGCACTCCCCTCGTTTTTCATTACAAATCTATTTTTCTATTATATAATATTTTCTATCGAATGAAATAGGAAAGGAGCACATTCATGCTCATTAACGAAGCCGTTTTACATATTTTAGATAAAAATTCAGGAAACTTACTCTTATCACAGGCTCCCCTGCAACTGGGCGATCCATTTCTCATTGAATACATTACAAAACTCGTAGATAAAATCAAAAAAGGCGACCCGCATATCGGTCAATTAGCTGCGGACGAACCGCTTCTTGGGTACCTTGCAGACGAAGGCATTTCTTTCTTAGAAAAGACACAACAGTTAGCAGATAAGCTCTTTGCTCTTATCGCTCCAGCAGAAGAAATCGGACCAGCAGACTACCTATTCTTCACAGGAACAAGCGATACAGGCGGCACACTGTTTGGAATGATTCGCCTCGATTACAGCTCAAAAGTCACTCACTTTGTCGATTACGAAGGCGAAGCCGTTAGCAATACGATTTTACAAAATCACGCTATTTTACCAAACGCGACGCAAAAACCGTCGGAAGCGTTCCTCGTAGATTTATCAAACGGAAACTATACCTTAATCGAGAAAAAAGTGGTAATCGAAGGCCAAAAGACAGCTTATTTCTCTGAAAAGTTCTTAGAAATCACGGTGCCAGTCACAACGAAAGAGCAAATCAAGGAAATCAAAAAAACAGTCACTCATATCGCGAAAAAACACGACGAGGAACCGTACAAAGCGCTGGCAACGACGCAACAAGCCATCTTCCACCAGCTCGAAGAACAGGACGAAATCGACGCCGCAGCTATCTTCGACAAGGTGTTCGAGGAAAAACCGCTCGCACGTGAAGCCGCACAGTTGGCCATCACTGAAGAACGTGTTCCTGAGAAAATCGCCGTAACGAACGTGCCAAAATACGAACGCAAATATAGTAAGCAAAAATTCAAACTCGACAACGGGATCGAGATTACCATTCCAAGTGAAATCTACGAAAACAAGGAAATGGTCGAATTCATCAACAATCCAGACGGTTCTGTTTCGGTACTGATCAAAAATATCGAGAGTATCTTAAATAAATTTAACGCGTAACATCAAAAAGCTGCCTTCTCACTTTTCATGAGAAGACAGCTTTCTTTTGTTTATTTAAATTCTTTCCAGTCCATCTTTGTTAAATCGATGGTATCTTCTTGCTTCAATCCTAGGTCTTCGAGTTTGAACTCCATTTTTTCGAATTTCAAAGCATTTACTAGCGTCAACCCTGCTCCTTTTGGTTCCAGTTTGAACACTTTAGCATCGCCATTTCCTGTTCCAGACAAGAATTCAACCGTGTAGAGCAATCCGCCTTTGAAGAAACTAAAGGCACTTCTAGCTCCACCTGCTTCGGCAACGTAACTTTGATGCAAGATTTTTGGAGTCTTGCCATCTAAGTAGTACGCCACGACCGTGAATGGTTTGCCATTCGAAGTATGTCCGATAAACAATTCATCCACTCCATCGTCATTGATGTCATAGAATAAATATTGCAGCGAATCTTTTTGCTTATTCAAGCTGTTGGCTGCCCAATATTCAAGCGGTACATTGAGTTTTCCAGCCACATCTGCGCCTAGTTCTTTTACAGTACGGATATCTTCAAAGACTTTCGCATACAATTCCTTATTATCTGGTTTAGGCGCAACGGTTGTCGTAGTCTCAGTCGTTGGAGCTGCCGTTGTAGCAGCTTGCGTCACTTGCGACTTCTCGGCTCCTGCGTCTTTCGTCTGTCCATTTCCACAAGCACCTAATACTAGCGCTAGTAGCGTCATCATTCCTAAGTGAGCTCTTTTCATCGTTCTCCTCCTTTGGTTATAATGGCTTCTTCAATGGAAGACCCGGTTTTCTTGGATACTTATTCGGTGTTTCCTTCGTCTTTAAAATCGTGACCACGTGACGGTTTCCGCCTTCATATGGCAAGTCGAAAGAGACGTCCCCTTCTACTTTTCCACCAAGAATCGCGATTGCTTTTTTCGCTTCTTCCAACTCAACTTCTGTATGCGCCGCTTTTAACGCGAGGAAATACCCCTGCTTTTTCACGAGCGGCATGCAAAATTCGCTCAATACACTAAGTTTGGCAACGGCACGAGCAGTCACCACATCAAACGATGCACGAAAATCCTTGTTTTGCCCAAACGTTTCAGCGCGGTCATGGAAACATTGCACGTCTTTTAGTCCAAGCGTCTCCACTAATGTATTCAAGAATGTAATGCGTTTATTCAACGAGTCCACAATCGTCACCTTCAAGTCTGGGAAGACGATTTTCAGCGGAATACTTGGAAATCCTGCACCCGCACCCACGTCGCAAAGCGTTTGGTCGGTCAATTCATGATGAAATCCAAGCGCCAATGAATCGTAGAAATGCTTCAAGTACACGCCCTCTTCATCCGTAATTGCCGTCAAATTCATCTTCTCATTCCATTCCACTAATAGATGGAAATATTGGTCGAACTGCTTCTTTTGCTCGTCCGATAATGTAATCCCATGCACTTCTTGGAGTCTTTGATAAAATTCTTCGGGTTTCATACGCGCCTCCTTATTCTTGTACTTTAGCAATCTTGCCTTGTTCGATATAGACCATCAAGATCGATACGTCGGCTGGGTTCACCCCACTAATACGGCTCGCTTGCGCAATCGTTTCTGGTTGAATCAATTTCAAACGTTGACGCGCTTCTGTCGCAAGTCCATTAATCGCATCATAGTCGATATTGGCTGGAATACGTTTGGCTTCCATGCGTTTTAATTTCTCAACTTTTTCAATTGCTTTGGCAATATAGCCTTCGTATTTAATCGAGATTTCTACTTGTTCTTTCACTTCACGAGAGACTTCCACCGTTTCGCCGGCAAAGCCTACTAATTCGTCATAGCTTAATTCTGGACGTTTCAACAAGTCGCTTAGAAGGATGCCGTCTTTCAATTCCGCAGATCCTTTTTCCGCCAAGAACGCTTGTAATTCAGCGGTCGGTTTCAAGCGAATCGATTGCATGCGTTTGATTTCGGCTTCAATCGCTTCTTGTTTTGCTTGGAACTCGGCATAACGTTCGTCGTCAATCAATCCTAGTTCGCGTCCTTTTTCCGTTAAACGTAAATCGGCATTATCATGACGAAGTAAGAGACGATATTCCGCACGAGAAGTCAATAGACGGTATGGTTCTGTCGTTCCTTTTGTGACCAAGTCGTCCACCAATACGCCGATATACGCATCGCTTCGGCCAAGAATAAATGGCTCTTCTCCGCGAATCTTACGCACGGCATTAATCCCAGCGTAGAGCCCTTGCCCCGCTGCTTCTTCGTATCCACTCGTTCCGTTCATTTGCCCGGCAGTGAATAAGTTTTGGACGAGTTTTGTTTCAAAAGTATTTTTCAATTGGTGCGGCACAACCACATCGTACTCGATGGCGTAACCCGTACGCATCATCTCCGCATTTTCCAATCCTTCCACGCTACGAATCATCTTGATTTGCACGTCTTCTGGAAGAGAAGTTGACAACCCTTGAATATACACTTCTTCCGTATTTTCCCCTTCTGGCTCTAGGAAAATTTGGTGACGAGGCTTGTCGCTGAAACGAACGATTTTATCTTCAATCGATGGACAGTAACGCGCGCCGACTCCTTCGACAATCCCTGTAAACATCGGTGCACGGTGTAAGTTCTCACGAATCGTTTCATGCGTTTGTTCGTTCGTATACGTTAACCAGCAAGGAATTTGATCGTAGCGGTAGTCTTCGTCTTTTGATGTGAAACTAAATAAGTTTGGCGTATCGTCCCCTGGTTGAATTTCTGTTTTACTATAATCAATCGATGAGCCTTTGATACGTGGCGGAGTTCCTGTTTTGAAACGCGCCAATTCGAAGCCTAATTCGAGTAAGTTCTCTGATAATTTAATCGATGGTTGAGAGTTATTGGCCCCTGATGAATATTTCAATTCCCCGATAATGATTTGACCACGAGAAGACGTTCCAGCCGTTAAGACTACTGCTTTTGAACGGTAGATGGCACCTGTATTCGTGATAACCCCTTTACATACGCCGTCTTCCACAATCAATTCTTCCGCAATTCCTTGACGTAAATCCAAGTTTTCTTGCTTCTCGATTGTCTTCTTCATTTCTTGCGCGTATAAATGCTTATCCGCTTGCGCACGTAAGGCACGTACGGCAGGTCCTTTCCCAGTGTTCAGCATACGCATTTGAATATACGTTTTGTCGATGTTGCGACCCATCTCGCCCCCAAGAGCGTCGATTTCACGCACCACAACCCCTTTGGCAGGTCCGCCTACTGATGGGTTACATGGCATGAAGGCCACCATTTCTAAGTTCATTGTCAGTAATAATGTTTTTGCGCCCATACGTGCACTCGCTAGCGCCGCTTCACTTCCGGCATGTCCTGCACCGACGACAACTACATCATAATTTCCAGCTTCGTAAGTTGTTACCATAGTCTCTCCTTTACTTTCTTTCTCCATAAAATTCTACTTTGTGACTAACATATTCGCCTGCTTCATAATTAAACTTCGCAGAAAAGAACGGTTCCTCTCCTAAAATCCACTCTAGGAAAATGCGGTCCCCTTCCCAAGACGGCTTCTGGAGGATGTCATCATAAGGAACCCATTCCAGCGTCCCTTCCGGCGAATCAATCAACTCTCCTGAAAACTCCGTCACACGAAACACATACGTATACCAATCATGCCCTGGGGTGAATTCTGGGAAGGTGATGATTCCTTTCATCTCCATCTTTGTTGCCGTCAGTCCTGTTTCTTCAAAAATTTCACGCACGGCACATTCTTCTGGAGTCTCTGCTGCTTCGAGCTTTCCACCAACGCCAATGTATTTACCCTCATGGACATCGTTTGGCTTTTTGTTGCGTAATAACAGTAAAAATTCTTTGCCATTGTCGATATAGCAGATTGTCGCTAGCTTCGTCATCAGCTTTCCTCCTTGTGTCATTCTTTGAAGAAGTAATAACTTCAATTCTTTACGGATATCTTCATAATAGCGATAATGGGGCACCGGATTGAGCCTTACGTCTCAATTCCTACCAAGTTTCAAACTGACTCTACGGGTTACAACCCTAGAGTCAGTAATTCACATTGGTTGCTATTCCCCATTACTGCTATTATAGAATCCGTAAGAATTTCCGTTATTACTCTTTCACAAGAGCCTACAATTAAAATACTGCATGCTCTCATCTCTTATTATCCGTATTCTGTATCAGTTTCTTGCAGCAAACTGCCAACTCTCTATTTCTTTTGAGCAGACTTGCTTATTTCCCTAAACAGAACTGGCTGAACAACTGTGTTAACAGCTCGTCTTGGACAGTATCGCCTGTGATTTCGCCCAAGAGATCCCACGCGCGGGTAAAATCGATCTGGATTAAATCAACGGGCATGCCCATGTCGACCCCATTCGCCACTTCTTGCAGCGCTTGTTCTGCCTTTTCAAGCAGCGCAATATGACGCGTGTTCGATAAGTACGTTGCGTCGCGCTCGTTCATTTGTCCTTGGAAGAAGTAATCAGCAATCTTTTCTTCCAATTGGTCGATGCCCTCTTTCTTCAGCATTGACGTTGTGACAATTTCGCTGTCTGTCGCGAATTCTTTGACCTTATCCATATTAATTTTCGTTGATAAGTCTGTCTTATTTAATAAAATAATGCGTTTGAAATCTTTCGTTTGTTCTAATAAGCGGAGGTCTTCGTCCATCAACTCTTCGCTTTGGTTCAAAATCAAGAGCACGAAATCCGCTTCGTTTAACGCTTTACGGCTTCGTTCCACCCCGATACGTTCAACCACGTCATCCGTTTCACGAATTCCGGCCGTATCAATCAGCTGGAGCGGCACGCCTCGCACATTCACGTACTCTTCAATCGTGTCACGAGTCGTTCCAGCGATATCCGTTACGATGGCTTTCTCTTCGCGTAATAATACGTTCAATAGACTCGATTTTCCAACGTTTGGGCGTCCAACGATAGCGGTCTTCAATCCGTCACGCAAGATTTTTCCTTGGCTTGCCGTGTTTAGCAATGCGCGAATGCCTTGTGAGACTTGCTGCGTCTTCTCGCGCAACAGTTGCAAGGTCATTTCTTCTACGTCGTCGTATTCTGGATAGTCGATATTCACTTCCACTTGCGCTAAGGTATTTAAGATTTCTTGTCGTAAATTCTGAATTAACTTCGAGAGTTCTCCGTCGAGTTGGCGCATCGCCATTTGCATCGATTTATCTGTTTTCGCACGAATCAAATCCATCACGGCTTCTGCTTGCGATAAGTCGATACGTCCATTCAAGAAGGCGCGTTTTGTAAACTCACCAGGCTCGGCCAGGCGTGCTCCCATGCGAAGAACGAGTTGCAAGATGCGGTTAATCGCCACAATCCCACCGTGACAGTTGATTTCCACAACGTCCTCACGCGTAAAAGTCTTTGGCGCGCGAAGCACCGTCACCATCACTTCATCAATAACTTCATCGTTCTTTGGATCCACGATATGCCCATAGTGAATCGTATGACTTGGCTGTTCTTTTAATCGTTTGTCTTTCAATCGATACACTTCGTCGGCAATGCGAATCGCATCATCCCCACTAATACGAACAATTCCGATAGCCCCTTCGCCAGGCGCCGTTGAAATCGCCGCAATTGTATCAAATTCTGTCTGCATACTATCCCTCACTTCCGTTTCATTGCACAAAAAAAGTGCACACTCCACCCCTTCGTCCTCGTGGGTGGCTCGCACTTTGACTGCTAACCGATATTCTCAAAGAGATTATACACTATTTTCCTTAGAATTCATAGGCAGAAAGATAGATTGGATAAATTCCCAGCGTTTTTTATTTTCTTTGTAAAATTCTATACTTCTCGTTGCACTCTTTCTCAAAACAAGATACAATTTCCCTATGAATAAAAAGGAGGATTCCTATGACAGTAGAACATCCATTTAACAAAATCGTAGAAGGCATTGCAGTTTCTGATATTCGTCAATTCGACGCAGAAGTTTCTACAATTCCTGGCATTATCAAATTAACTCTTGGAGAACCAAACTTTGACACGCCTGAGCATATTAAAGAGGCGGCTATCCAAGCGATTAAAGACAACCACTCACATTACACACCAAACTCAGGGATTCCTGAATTACGACAAGCTGCGGCTGAGTATTACAACAAGAAATTTAATTTCAATTACACAGCGGACCAAGTGATCACAACAATCGGGGCAACGGAAGGAATTAACGCTAGCTTACAAGCCATCTTAAACCCTGGCGACACAGTGATCGTGCCAACACCAGTCTTCCCGCTATACTTGCCAATCACATTGGTGAACCAAGGGAACTTCATTACGGTGGACACAAGTAACGACGGCTTCGTTTTAACAGCCGACAAATTACGCGAAACCATCGAAGCGAACCCAGACAAAAACTTCAAAGCGGTTGTTCTTGTATACCCAAGTAACCCAACAGGTGTGACTTACTCTAAAGAACAATTAGAAGACTTAGCCGAAGTCATCAAAGAGTACAAGCTATGGGCGCTTTGCGATGAAGTCTACGCAGAATTAACATACGACAAGACTCACTACTCTCTTGCGAATATTTTACCGGACCAAACGATTGTCATCACTGGTTTGTCAAAATCACACGCGATGACAGGATGGCGTATCGGATTCATCTTAGGACCAACACACTTCATGAACGAAGTCGTAAAAACTCACCAATACATGGTGACAGCTCCAACAAGCTTTGCGCAATACGGAGCGCTTGCGGCAATGTTACACGGCCAAGATGACTGCGCGAAAATGATGGTTGAATATAGCGAACGTCGTGACTACCTTGCTGCTGAGTTGAAGAAACTTGGCTTCGAAGTGGCAAGTCCTGACGGAGCGTTCTACTTATTCGCGAAAATTCCTGCAAAATGCGGTACTGACTCATGGGCTTTTGTTCGTGACCTTGCTCCAAAAGCAAAAGTAGCGCTGATTCCTGGGGTATCTTTTGGACCTGGTGGCGAAAGCTATGTTCGTTTCAGTTACGCTGCTTCAATGGAAAACTTAAAAGAAGTTGTCGCTCGTTTAACAACTTACTTAGCAAACATCTAACATTTTTCGCCTTTATAGTTTATATACTATATCGTTTTTATTTTAAAAAATGCAGAGGAATAACACGCAATTACCATATATGGTAATTGCGTGTTTTTTCTTTCTGAATTTTTTTCGTTTCCTATTGCAATAGGGTGTTCCGCTTGATAAAAAGGGGGCTTAATATCACGATAGTGAATCAAATAAAAATAAAAGAGCTAAAATTATCATATATGATAATTTTAGCTCTTTTCCTTATTTCCAAATACTTTCGATAAAAGTGTCGCGACCTGAAAGTCCGCGGTAACGTTTATAGTGTTCTGGATCCTTCTTGTAGAAATCTTGGTGATATTCTTCAGCAGGATAGAACGTGCTTGCAGGCTCGATTTTTGTCACGATATCTTTTTTGAATCGTCCGCTGGCTTGCAAGGCTGCTTTGGAAGCTTCCGCAATCTTTCTTTGTTCTTCTGAATGATAGAAGATGACTGGTCGGTATGAATCTCCACGGTCCACGAATTGTCCCATTGCATCCGTTGGGTCCGTTTGTTGCCAGTAGACTTCTACGAGTTTTTCATAAGGGAATACTTCTGGGTCGAACGTGATTTGCACGGCCTCTGTATGTCCTGTTGTTCCACTACATACTTCCTTGTATGTCGGATTTTCTTTGTGGCCACCTGTGTATCCTGAGATTACAGACTCGATTCCTGGTTGGCTATCAAATGGCTTCACCATGCACCAGAAACAGCCTCCTGCAAATGTAGCAATTTCTTTTGCCATGTGTATTCCTCCTACTCTTGTTCCGGGTTCAAGGAAACATCTTCCCCGAAAATGCGCATCTTAATCGCAATCCCCGTTCTTGTGCCTGCCGTTCCACCGAGTCCCGTTTCACGGAGTTCTCGTGGCATTCTTAGTCCGATACTGCGCATCGCTTCGATGGTTTCATCGGCTGGAATCACGTTTGTAATTCCGGCAAGTGCCATATCTGCGGCAATCAAGGCATTCCCTGCACCAATCGCATTTCTCTTCACGCACGGCACTTCTACAAGACCGGCTACAGGGTCACAAACGAGCCCTAATAAATTTCCAAGCGCTGTCGCAAAGGCTTCGGAACTTTCTTGCGGCGTTCCCCCGGCTGCTTCAACGGCTGCGGCTGCGGCCATCGCACTGGCACTTCCGACTTCGGCTTGGCATCCACCTGTCGCTCCGGCAATCATCGCGTTATTGGCTACGACCATCCCGAAGGCTGCCGAAGTGAAGAGAAAACGCACTTGTTGTTCATGGTTCAAGTTCATCGTATCGGCAATCGAGAACACAACTCCTGGCAGTGTTCCACTCGCCCCTGCTGTCGGCGTTGCACACACAAGCCCCATCGCAGCATTCACTTCGTTTGTTCCAAGCGCGTATTGCACCCCCGCTAGAACACTATCGCCCGACAATGTTTTCCCACGTTCACGATACTTCTTCATCTTCAACGCGTCGCCACCCGTTAAGCCTGTTGGAGAGAACACGCCCTCTCCTTCCACGCTTCGTTCAACGGCGTTCTTCATCGTTTGTAAGTTTTTTTCCATTTTCTCCCAGATGTACTCACGACTTTGCTGGGTCATTTCCATTTCCTGTTCAATCATGATTTCCGAAATGGGCTTCTTTTGTTCTGTTGCTAATGCTACCAATTCTTTAATGGTCGAAAACATTGCAAACTTCCTTCCTCATCATCACGCAAACATATAGATGTCATGCGTTTTTCTTAATGTTTGTATTTGTTCTTTTAATTCTGGGGATAATAAATCAACAAGCTCATATCCCATCATTTGGCTATCTTCTGTCATTTCCACTCGCTGTTTTGAAATGGTCACGCCATGTTCTTGCAGCAAGCTGTATAAAACTGGCATTTTCCCAAGAGGAACCACTTCAAGCAAGATTGGAAGAGGACCTGTAAGCTCCATCTTAAAGCCATCGACCTCGATGACCTTCACTTCCACCGCTCCGCCACCAACAGAGGTCCCGATAAGGCGAATCGTACGCTTCTCATCGCTCAAGATTAAATCTGCGGTATTCGCGTGATTCACAGGGCTTGGTTCTTTTCGTTCGACAAATTCAATATGCATTCCTTCGGACTTGGCAATCTCAACGGCACGTGGCACGCGTTCATCGTCTGTCGCAAAGCCTAAGATTCCGCTAATAATCGCAAAATCCGTTCCATGTCCCTTATGCGTTTCGGCAAATGACTCATAATAGTCGCATCTCACGCTTTTTGGCGTTCCACCGAACAACTGTCTCGCAAGAGCACCAATCGCAATCGCTCCAGCAGTATGTGAAGAAGAAGGACCTACCATAATCGGACCAATAATATCAAAACAACTCTTATAATTTTGTACTTTATTTCCTTCCATGTCGGCACTCCTTTCTTTGCTTTACTATCGTATCAGTATACGCCTTTAATGTAAATTATTTTTGGCCGGCAACTCGTATTGCGTACGCATCGAGTAAGATTCGGCTGATGACTTGCAGCGGTAAGCGCGAGCGAACTTCATAATCTGGGAAATACGAACTCTCTGATTTATACCCAACAAACGTGATATCACTGAGTTTTGCTAAAGGACTCGCTCCATTTGCGGTCAATAAAATAACCGGCACTTCATTTTGTTGACAAACACGCGCTGCTTCCACCAATTCTTCGGTATGTCCATTTAACGAGATAATAATCGCCACATCTTGGGCGTTTAAACGGTGACTAATCGTGCGGATAATATTTGGATCCACATACTGTTCGCAGGTGCGCTCCAAAAGATGGAGTTTGATTTCCATCTCCGTTGCAATCATTTCACTGAGGCCACGCGAAAATAAATACACTCGTTGCGCCCCAAAAATCGCTTGAACGGCATCCTCAATCGTTTTACTGTCCAGCTGTTCAATCGTTCGACGCACTTCCTGCTCGTTTTTCACAACAACGGCTTGAATCTTTTGGTCGACAGCCTCCAAGCTCTTGAAGGTCGATAATCCCTCGTTTGTAAACCGATATTGTTTCTTCAAATCATGTTTAAAGCTCGTAAAGCCGTCATATCCCAATTTCTTCATCGTGCGCACAATCGATGCCGTGGATACATTCGCATCTTCACTCAACTTCACAATCGAGATGGACGGGATTTCATCCAGATGCTGTTCGATGTAAGCAAGCAGATATTTCTCCGTATTTGTTAGACCTTGTGTATTGAACATGCGAACTCTCCATTCTGTAAAGATTTACAAATGTTAACCTCATTTTGGGAAACATTTACAGTGTGTCATATGTAATAATAAGTATAGCAAAAAAAGCTTGGAGGTGAAATGATGATTTATACGTGTACGATGAATTTAGCCATCGATTTGTTCATTAAAACCCCGCAAATGCTACCGTCTGAAGTGAACCGAACCGACGAGGCTGTTTACATGCCAAATGGAAAAGGCGTGAACGTCAGCTTCATCTTAAAAGAACTCGGAATTGATAGCACAGCCACTGGTTTTAAAGCAGGTTTTACTGGCCAATTTATCGAGGAAGAACTGCAAAAGGCAGGCATCCAAACACAATTCGTTAAGGTAGACGGAATTACTCGTATCAATGTGTTCACGCAAGTCGTGGCCACAAACGAAGAATTCAAACTCGTTAACCAAGGCCCAAGTGTTACACCCGATCAAGAAGCTTCTCTTCTAGCCATCGTGGAAAACATGAACGCCGACGATATTTTGTTTGTTTCTGGAAGTCATCCTGAAGGCATCACGCGTGCCACTTACGAGAAAATCGCAAAAGCGTCGCAGCAACGTGGCTTTAAGTTTATTCTCGACACTTCCGCTCATTTTGTACCGGAACTATTGGGTTACAAACCATATCTCATCAAACCAAATGACGAAGAATTAGCCGGATGGTTTGGATTGAAGGACATTAGCCTTGAGGAAATTAAGGACTGCGGTCGTAAACTCCTCGAACAAGGTGCTCAAAACGTCATCGTTTCTTTAGGCGACAAGGGAGCCATTCTCTTCACACCAACTGAAACGATTCATGTCACAGCACCAAACGGCGAAGTTGTCAATACTGCCTGTGCAGGAGATACACTTCTTGCAACCTTCGTAGGAAGCCAGTTGCAAGGTTTATCCGATGAAGAAGCACTGATCAAAGCCGTCGCAGCGGGAAGCTCAACCGCGTTTAGACCTGGTTTGACAGACTTCAAGGACGTTCCTACATTAATGCAACAAATCAAACGAGTATCCTAACTCGGGAAAATAAAGGAGGAAATACAATGACAAAATATGATATTATCGCTGCCACTGGGTGTCCGACAGGAATTGCGCACACTTATATGGCACAAGAAGCGCTCGAGCAAGCCGCTAAAAAAGCAGGAGTAACAATTAAAGTCGAAACACACGGACAAATCGGTGTCGAAAACGAATTGACTCCCGAAGAAATCGCAAATGCAAAAGCAGTCATCATCGCTGCTGACAAGGACGTTCAACCACAACGTTTCGTAAACAAAAAGATTATCGACGTTTCAGTTGGACAAGGAATTAAAAATGCCGACGAATTAGTCGCACAAGCTCTTCGCGGAGAAGGTGTTGTGAAATACCACTCTGACGATGCAGCTGTTGAAGCTTCAGAAGCTCCACAATCTTCTAACGTTGGTAAGAGCTCTATTGGTCGTGAAATTTACAAGCACTTGATGAACGGTGTATCTCACATGCTTCCATTCGTTGTTGGTGGTGGGGTTCTAATCGCGATTTCATTTGCCGTATTCGGAATTTACTCATTCGATCCAAATCACGAAACATACAATGCCTTTTCTGCTCAATTAAAAGAAATTGGTGGTTTGGCAATGGGCTTAATGACTCCAGTTCTAGCAGCCTACATTGCACAAAGTATTGGGAACCGTCCAGCATTAGTGAGCGGTTTTGTTGCAGGTTTAATGGCAAGTAATGGTGGCGCAGGATTCCTTGGCGGTATCGTCGGTGGTTTCTTCGCAGGTTACTTAGTGGTTCTTTTAGAAAAATTATTCAAAGGACTACCAAAAACATTAGATGGTCTTAAAGCTATTTTCTTATATCCTTTATTAGGCGTATTCATTACTGGTTTATTTATGAGTGTCATCGTTAGTCCAATGGCTGGTATCAACCAATCATTAATGGATTTCTTAAAAGGATTCCAAGATCAAAACCCAGTTCTTCTTGGCCTTGTAATCGGATGTATGTGTGCCTTTGATATGGGTGGTCCAGTAAACAAAGCGGCATACGTTACAGGTACAGTTCTTCTTGGTGAAGGAAATACAGCATTCATGGCTGGGGTTTCTGCAGCATGTATCGCTCCTCCACTTATCACAACTGTTGCCGTATTATTATTCAAAAACCGTTTCGATACTAACGAACGTAATGCTGGTTTAGTCAACTTCATCTTAGGTTCAACTCACATTACTGAAGGAGCTATTCCTTTCGTTGCCAAAGATCCACTTCGCGCAATGCCTTCAATGATGTTAGGTTCTTCAATCGCTGCAATTTTAACTTACTTATTCGGTGTACAAGTACCTGCTCCTCACGGTGGATTCTTAGTATTACCAGTTGTAACACATCCTTTCTTATGGGTATTAGCGATTGCGATTGGTTCTGTTGTCGGCGGTCTTGTTCTTGGAGCAACTCGTAAACCACTTTCTGAATAATCGACTTTTAGAAAGAACTTAGGAGGTTGAAAATGTTAATTAGTAAAGAATCTATTTTCTTAAATGAAAATCTTACTTCTCAAGAAGAAGTGTTTCACTTCATCGCTCAAAAAGCCGTATCACTAGGTGTTTCAGCAGACGAAAACGCCGTGTACAACGGACTTGTAGAACGTGAACAACAAGGAACAACAGGAATGATGGACGGATTTGCGATTCCACATGCAAAATCAAGTGCCATCACAACTCCAAAAATCGTCATCGTTCGTCTTAGTGACGGAATTGACTGGAACAGCATGGATGGAAAACCAACTTCATTCATCTTCAGCTTATTAATTCCAGATGGCGAAGCAGGAACGACTCACCTTAAATTATTAGCAACCGTAGCTCGTATGCTAATGAAAGCTGATGTCAAAGAAGCTTTATTAGGTGCTACAACTGCTGAACAACTTGAAGAAGTATTAAATAGTCATTTAGCAGGATAACCCACTCGCCAGGAGAGAAAGCACAAAACCGTTCTCTCCTGGTATTTTTATTCATTTTCCTGAAATTCAGTTGAAAATCCTCAGAATCCCTCTATTTTTCACCAAACGCTATTGACGAAAGCATTAAAAAAACTTACAATGGTATTAACTGGTAGTGACCAGTTGTAGAAGAGTTTTTTACGAAAGGAGGAACCGATATGGTAGCCAAACCTTCTCCACTCTACTCAACACTGAGTTTAGCGTTGATCGACTTCATTAAGACCAAGGGAAAGGCACACGAAAAAATGCTTTCGGAGCGCGAAATTACAAAGGTCTATAATGTCAGCCGCACCACCGTTCGAACAGCGTTGAAGGAATTGGAGACGCTTGGATATATTTATAAGCGTCATGGAAAAGGCACGTTCATTTCAACGCAATGGAAAGAACGCCAAAACTTGCTGGAAGGCTACAGTTTCACGGAACAGATGAAGGAACTCGGCAAAGTCCCTTCCACGAAAATTACTTCGCTGGATTGTTACGAAGCCGATGAATTTATCGCTCCACTCGTTGGAATCGAAGCTGGTGACAAGCTCTTTCGTCTGAAACGCATTCGGTATGCAGATGGCATTCCACTCATGAAAGAAACAACTTTCTTACCATACGACGTCTTCAAAACCTTAACGAAGACCCAGTTAGAAGGCCAATCTTTATATGAAGTGTTTGCGAATGATTTTAATCAGCAAATCCACTACGCCGACGAAGAATTCTCAGCGAGCATTCTCACGCCGGAAGAAGCGGAAGTCTTGGATGTGGATCCGCACAGCGCTTGTTTACGGTTTATGCGAACCACATTAAATCATGAAAATCGCATCATCGAATATACGATCAGTGTTGCCAGAAGCGACCAATTCTTCTACAAAGTAAGACACTATCGCACAAACAACTAAAAAAATATTTGGAGGGTATTATGTTTCAATTTTCAACAAGTCAATTAGAAGCTTTATCTGCAGAAATTACAACGCGCGAAATTCGCCAACAACCAGAATTGTGGAAAGAAGCTTTTGATTACTACAAAGCAAACTTAGAACGCATTACTGCTTTCTTAAACAACTTACCTGAAGGTCGCCTTCGCGTGATTTTCGCAGGTGCGGGTACATCACAATATGTGGGAGATACGATTCTTCCTTACTTAAAACGTACAGGAAATGAAGACCGTTTTGATTTCCAATCTGTCGGAACAACAAACCTTGTAAGTAATCCACATGACTACTTCAAAGCAGAAATTCCTACAGTGCTTGTTTCATTTGCACGTAGCGGGAACTCACCAGAAAGTCTTGCCAGCGTGCAACTTGGCCAACAAATCGTGCGCGACTTCTATCAAATCACGATTACTTGTGCGCCAGAAGGAAAATTAGCCATTGCTGCTAAAGACGACACAAACAACTTACTCTTAATGATGCCAGACCGCTCTAACGACGCTGGTTTTGCGATGACAGGAAGCTTCACATGTATGACTCTTACAGCGCTTCTTGTATTCGACGAAGCACACTCACTTGAAGAAAAAGAAGGCTTCGTGAAAGCTATCCGTCAAATGGGTACAAGCGTTCTAGAACGTGAAGACGTGATTCAACATTACGTGAACTTAGACTACAACCGTGTGATTTACTTAGGTTCTGGTTCTCTCAGCGGCCTTGCTCGCGAAGTTCAATTGAAGATTCTTGAATTGACTGCTGGACAAATTGCAACAGCCTTCGATTCTTCAATGGGATTCCGTCACGGTCCTAAATCATTTGTAAACGGCTCTTCTCTAGCCTTCGTATTCGTATCGAACGACGACTATACTCGTCAATATGACATCGACATCTTAAACGAATTACATGGCGACCAAATCGCACGCCTCGTTCTTGCGGTTGGAGTGGACGCTGAAAGTGACTTTGAAGGTCTATCATTCAGCTTCGATAAAGAATATCGTTTCGTTCCAGATGCATACCTTGCACTTCCATATGCAGTATTTGGACAAACCGTTTCTCTACTATCTTCTATCAAAGTTGGAAATAAACCAGACACTCCTTCACCAACAGGCACTGTAAACCGTGTCGTTAAAGGAGTAACGATTCACCCATTAGAAGCATAAATAACTTTATTGAAAAGAGATGATCCTATGACAACTTATATTTATGCCAAAGCATTTTATTTTGAAGACGAAGTGAAAGGCCCAGGGTACTTACCAATCTTAGACAATGGAACTTTCGGAGCCTTCCAAACTGAAAAACCAGAAAGCGGCGCTAGCGTCATCGACTACGGCAACTATCAAATTGCCCCAGGTCTTGTGGATACACATATCCACGGATTCAAAGGCGCTGACGTTATGGATAACGACGTAGAAGCACTTCGTACCATTTCAGAAGGACTTCCTTCATGCGGGGTTACTTCATACTTACCAACAACCTTAACCGCATCTCGCGAACTACTAGCGGATGTCTGCCAAACAGTCGGCGATAACGCCACAACACTTGGCGGCGCTAAAATTAGAGGGATTTTCCTAGAAGGTCCATTCTTCTGTGAAAAATACAAAGGCGCGCAAAACCCTAAATACATGGGCGACCCTAAATCTGAAATCTTAGATGAATGGCAAGAACGCGCTGGCGGTTGGGTGAAGAAAATCGCGATTGCGCCTGAACGTAAAGGTGCTGTTGATTTCATCAAACACGCGAAAACAAAAGACATCTATGTCGCTCTTGCGCATACAGATGGCACTTACGAAGATTGTAAAAATGCCGTTGAAGCCGGTGCAAACATCTTCGTTCACACATACAACGGAATGCGCGGATTACACCACCGTGAACCAGGTGTTGTCGGTGCGGCACTCACATTGCCAAACGTATTCGACGAACTCATCTGCGACGGTCACCACGTTAACCCAGTGAGCGCAAGTATCGTGATGAAATGTTGCGGTCACGACCATGTAGCCCTTATTACAGACTGCATGCGTGCGGGCGGTATGGGCGAATGCGAATCGATGCTTGGTGAATTCCCTGTTATCGTAAAAGACGGTACGGCTCGTTTGAAAGACGGCGGTAGCCTTGCTGGAAGTATCCTAGAACTTATCCAAGGGGTTCAAAACGTTGTGAAATGGGGCATTGCGACTCCACACGAAGCGATTACAATGGCCAGCCTTGTTCCTGCAAAATCAGTCGGTATCGACGACGTTTGTGGACGCATCGACCCAGGGTATGCAGCAGACTTCATCGTATTAGACGATGAATTACAACTCAAAGCGACTTACTTAGACGGTAAGCCTTATTTCGAAGCTTAATAAAATAAAAACAACTTAAGGAGTGTTATTATGTCAAAATTAGTATTAACAAAAGGAAAATATGATCACTTAGTAAAACTTTCAAACAAAAACCATGTCATCGGTGCTTTAGCAATTGACCAACGTGGTTCATTGAAAAAAATGATTGCTGCAGGAAACCCAAATGTAAAAGGTGACGAAGGCATCATCCGCTTCAAAGAATTAATTTCTGAAGAATTAACAAAATACTCTTCTTCAATTCTTTTAGACCCTGAATACGGTCTTCCAGCTGCAAAATTACGCCACGAAGACTGCGGACTTTTAATCTCTTACGAAAAAACTGGTTACGACGCAACTGAAATTGGCCGCTTACCAGACTTACTTCCAATCTGGTCTGCAAAACGTATTAAAGAATTAGGCGCTGACGCTGTTAAAGTTCTTTTATACTATGATATTGACGAAGATCCAGCCATCAACGACATCAAACATGCATGGGTAGAACGTGTAGGTAGCGAATGTGTGGCAGAAGATATTCCATTCTTCTTAGAAATCGTTTCTTACGAAGCAAGTGACGACGATGTGAAATCAGCTGCTTACGCTAAAGTAAAACCTCATAAAGTAAACGATGCAATGAAAGTCTTCTCCGACCCACGTTACAACGTTGACGTATTAAAAGTGGAAGTTCCAGTAAACATGAACTTCGTAGAAGGCTTCACTAAAGAAGGCGTTGAACCTGTTTACACTCGCGAAGAAGCATTACGTTTATTCAAAGAACAATCTGAAATCACTGACCTTCCATTCATCTTCTTAAGTGCTGGTGTTTCTGCTGAATTATTCCAAGAAACTCTACGCTTTGCTAAAGAAGCTGGTTCTACTTTCAATGGTGTGTTATGTGGTCGTGCAACATGGAAAGATGCTGTAGCTGTGTTTGCGACTGAAGGGGAAGAAGCTGGTCGTGCGTGGTTGGCAAATCAAGGACGTAAGAACATCGAAGATCTTAACGTTGTTTTAGGCGAAACTGCAACTCCATGGTTAGAACGTGTTGAAGTAAAATAATAAGATCAGAGCGTTGCTCTGTTAAACACCTAGGATTTTTTCATACGAGTAGTAATGGCTGTACCGGTCTGAGCCAAGGTCTCAGACCTCTCAAGCCTCAAACAGACTCTAGGAAATTTCATTTCCTGAGTCTGTAATTCGCATCGAGTACACTCGCGACTACTACTCGTATAGAATCCTAGGTGTTTTTTTTCGCAACGCTCTACTCTATTTACTTCTTCTAACCATGGATTGCGGGGAAAGGGTGAGAGACAAAGCAGTCGCTGAGATAGGAATAGGTTCCTCGAAACCACACCCAGTGTTGTTCGCAACGCTCTACTTTTTTTACTTCTTCTAACCATGGATTGCGGAGGAATGGGTGAGAGAAAATAGAAAAAAGGCCGGGCGAAAATCGCTCGGCCTTTTGGGGTTGATTATTTTTTGATGCTGTATTTTGTGCCCTCGAGGGATGCTTGTAAGGCGTCGACGCTTGCATCGCCTTCGACTGTGGCTACTTTGTTTTCTAAGCTGACTTCAACGTTTGTTACGCCTGGGACGCTTGAGAAACGTTCTTTCACTGTGTTGGCACATCCTGCGCATTTGATTCCTTCTAAATTGTATTCTTTTTTCATCATAAATCTCTCCTTTATCGTTATGCTTTCCAGCGTTTTAATCTAAGGGCGTTGAGGACAACGGAAACGGAACTGAAGCTCATTGCGGCTCCGGCAATCATTGGGTTGAGGAGTGGTCCGCCAAAGAGGTGAAGAACTCCCATCGCAAATGGAATTCCGATAACGTTGTAGGCAAATGCCCAAAATAGATTTTCTTTAATATTACGGATGGTTGCACGGCTGAGTTTTAACATCGCTGGTACATCCATCAAGTCACTCTTCATTAAGACAGCGTCTGCAGATTCGATGGCTACGTCTGTTCCGGTACCGATTGCGATACCGACTTGTGCTTGTGCAAGAGCTGGGGCATCATTGATACCATCTCCCACCATCGCCACAATATAGCCTTCTTCTTGCAATTTTGAGACATAATTCGCCTTATCTTGCGGTAAAACTTCACTAAATACGCGGTCAATCCCCACTTCAGCGGCAATTGCTTGTGCAGTACGTTCGTGGTCCCCTGTCATCATGGCTACTTGAATGCCCATTTCATGTAGGGTTTGGATAGCACTCGCGCTGCTTTCTTTTACGGTGTCCGCTACAACAATCAAGCCTTGTACGGCATCGTTATATCCGATATAGAGCGGTGTTTTTCCTTGTTCGGCAAAACGGTTCGCTTTTTCATTCATCGCCTCATCGACAAGACCATTTTCGCGCATCCATTTTTCATTCCCAAGGAAGACGAGTGTTTCACCAACGTGGCCTTTAATCCCGAAACCAGGGATGGCTTCGAAGTTCGTCACTTCATCAAATGTAGCCCCTTGTTCTTTGGCTTTGGCAACAATCGCTTCGCCAAGAGGATGTTCTGACGCTACTTCAAGGCTCGCAGCTAAGCGAACGAGTGCATCTGCATCGGTATTGTCGGCAGTAACCACATCTGTGACAACCGGAGTTCCGTTTGTGATAGTCCCTGTTTTATCGAAGACGACCATATTCACGTGGTTGGCTTCTTCCAACGCTTCCCCACTCTTAAGAAGGATTCCATTTTCGGCCCCTTTACCAGTCCCAACCATGATAGCAGTTGGTGTCGCAAGTCCTAACGCACATGGGCAGGCGATAACGAGCACTGAGATGGTAATCGTGAGGGCAAATACCCATGATTCTTGTCCAAGGAAATACCACGCAAGCCCAGAAACAAGAGCCAAGCCGATTACGATTGGAACGAATACGCCTGAAACCTTGTCGGCCAGTTTTGCGATTGGTGCTTTTGATCCTTGTGCTTGTTCGACTAAATGAATGATTTGAGAAAGAGCTGTGTCTTTCCCGATTTTTGTTGCTTTTAGAATGAAAGAACCTGTTTTATTTAAACTTGCCCCAATCACTTCATCGCCAACTGCTTTGGATACTGGAATACTTTCCCCTGTTAACATCGATTCATCAACGGTTGAGTTCCCTTCTGTCACGACGCCATCGACTGGAACTTTTTCACCCGGTTTTACACGAATGAGGTCACCCACTTGCACTTCTTCTACAGGAACTTCTACTTCTTGTCCGTCTCGTAAAACAGTCGCCATTTTAGGAGCGAGTCCTACGAGCGTTTGAATCGCCATGGATGTTTTTCCCTTTGACACGGCTTCGAAGTATTTTCCAAGAGTGATCAAGGTTAAAATAACGCCGGCTGATTCGTAGTAAAGGTTCATCGCAAAATGCGCGTGGCCTTCTAATACATGGTACGTTCCGTAAAGGCTATACAGGAACGCAGCGCTTGTTCCAAGTGCGACTAGACTGTCCATGTTTGGATGCCCTTTAGACAAGGCTTTAAATCCATCCACGAAGAAATGACGTCCAAGCCAGAGAATTGGGAGAACGAGCGCCAATTGAATCAACGCGTAGCTCACAGGGCTTTGCATTGGGCTTAGAAACGCTGGCATTGGAATTCCAACCATATCCGCCATTGCAATAAAGAGAAGCGGCACGGCGAAAATCGCTGAAATCGTCAAGTTTCGCTTCATTTCTCTTAAGTGCGCTTCTTTCTTTTCGTTCTTTTCTTCGAGTTCTTCTTCCACTGATTTTCCACGAGGACGAGCGCCGTATCCCACGCCATCGACCACTTTGACGATGTCTTCAGGGGTGACGCTATCGTTTGCTTCAACGGTCATGATCTCGGTTGCCAAGTTGACGCTAGCTTTATCAACGCCAGGAATTTTGCTGACGGCATTCTCGATCGTCATGGCACATGAAGCACAACTCATTCCTTCAATAATGTACTCTTTTTGTTTGCTCATTACTTTCACCGCTTTCGTTTACATTTGTAATTTACATTGTTAGTTTACACCCGTAATTTACAAATGTCAACAAGAAAGTTTGAAAAAATTTTTTGAATAAAAAAACTCAAGCCAACAGCGATTCTGCCGGCTTGAGTTTGGATGTAATCTATTTAATTTGCTGAAGATAAAATTTCTTCTATCGTAGTTTCTCTCTCTTCGACTAAATCGTAAAAGCCAACATGAACACCCTCTTCATATAGCCAACATAAATCTGTCCCATACGGTGCTTCGAAAATCTCAAGCATTACTGGAGCAATTCCATAAATGGAATCGGCTCCTAGAATTTTAAAATTGGCTGCATCTGAAAGATACTCTTCATCATCTTCAATGGATAATAGATTCCATCCGTTCAATGGTGGGGTTATAGATTGATCACGAAAAGTATATCGAATCGGCTTGCCCTCAAGAATATTATTCGAAACAATAAAACCACCAAAATCACTATTATTAATCATTGTACTCCTCCTGTAAACTAGGAATTAACAACATTGATGTAAAAATGAAGTTGATTAACCTCTTAATTTGCCGTTTTGGCCAAGGTTTTCTGCTTTAATTTCTTGAATAATGATATGAATATGTTCTGTTGGAGCGCCAGTGTGTTTAGAAACCACTTCTGTCACTTCTTTGACAAGGGCTTCTTTTTGTTCACGGCTTCTTCCTTCGATCATTTCAACAGAGGTTAAGTAAGACAATATACCAAAAGCCTATGAAATCAACGTTTCTAGGCTTTTTTTGTTTTTATAATGTGG